>JAFAVL010000539.1 GCA_019242465.1 Chroococcidiopsidaceae cyanobacterium CP_BM_RX_35
CCCGAAATCTTCTCAAAATCTCATGCCGCTCCTTAACTGGGGTTTGATGCGAAATTGCTGGAATCAGCAACTCTTGAGAGATGCGGTAGACTGTAGCATTATCAGCCGTAAAAATCAAAGTGCGTTCTGGGTAATGTTCAGCTAACAAATCCGCCAAGACTCGCAGCTTGCCATCTGTTCCCAAAGCGATTTCCTTCGCTTCCCTGTGGGCTAGCATCGCCCGCCGTCCTTCTTGAGAACGCCCACTAGCTTGCACAAATTGCTGCCAACCTTGAAGACTACCCAGGATAATTTTGGCTCTGCGCAAAAAGTCATTGCGCTGTTGCACCAACTGGTTGTAGCGTTCGCGTTCTTGTTGTGACAGATTCACCTTGATTCGTACCACATCATGCTCTGCCAGTGCCTTGCCTGCCAGCTCTGCCGCACTTTTACGATAGACTTCAGGACCGATCAGCATCTCTAGGTCAGCATGTCTTCCATCGGAGCGCTCTGGTGTCGCTGATAATCCCAAGCGATAGGGAGCAAGTGCATACTCAGCAATCACCCGGTTGAATTCTGTTGGCAGGTGATGACATTCATCAAACACCAGCAGCGCATAGCGATTCCCCAAGGCTTCCGCCTGGATAGCAGCACTGTCATAAGTTGCCACTAGAATTGGAGTGCGATCGCGAGACCCGCCGCCCAATAACCCTACTTCTATATCTGGGAAAGCTGCCTTCAAATGGGCATACCACTGATGCATTAAATCCAACGTTGGCACCACAATCAGCGTACTGCGGGGAGTTGCTTGCATCGCGAGTTGGGCCAGGTAAGTCTTACCAGCAGCAGTGGGCAGTGCAACTACACCCCGCCGTCCTGCCTGTTTCCAACTTTTCAAAGCCTCAGTTTGATGGGGGTAGGGTTCCATTTCTAGGCTAGGGACAAGTTCCAGCGGCTCAAACCCTTTAGCTTCATCTACCAAAGTGGTCCCTTCCGCTTGCAGCGCTTCCATTAGAGGACGGTAAGACCAAGCGGGGAGGCGAAACTTCTCGACTCGATCATCCTAAGTAGCATACTCCACCCAGGCTTTTCCTTTCGGTGGCGGATGCAGAATCAAAGTCCCCCGATCGAAAGATAAGGTAGGGATACGAACCATGAAGTTTCCCTGTGTCAGTCTTGCTGCTCTTGCCATTTTGAGGAGTTAGTTTACCATCTCCTACAGCAGTTGAGCAATTCTAGAAAAACCTAGTGAGTGCTGCACTCATGGTCACAAGCGTCGGAAGCATCACAACCTCAACCTAGAAAACAACAATCCTGGTATCCCAGCAACTTCCCTGACAGACAATGCTAGCTTCCTAGTAGCATGACACACTCCATGAGGTTGAGGACATGCCATCTTTGTCGGCACAGCATAAGCGATAATCACCACCCAGAAGATCAGCATCGGATTCCACACTAGGCAAAACAAGGTTGTCTTGTTCATCAGCTTGTACAAGTTGCCTGCTGTCCAGCCTAACAACTTTTGTCCTTCGCTGCGGAGAGTGTCACCTGTCTGCTTTATCGCTTTGGCTTTCCTTTCCTCTGCTGCCGCCCAGGTCAAACTGGCATTCAGCTTCTCCCTAGCCAACTGCTCAGCTTTGCTATCCGATGCTTGCTCTATCCTGACGTTGATAGTCTGCCGTTCTTCCTCTAACTCTTGATTGACCAGTCGCTTTACTCTTCGCTCGTTCCCGTCTCGGAGCCTTCGGGCAAGCTCATCGGCTTGGGCGACGAGAGTGGTAGTGAATTCGGCTCCCAGTCCCAAGTCTGCGTCAGGGAACGAGCCTGCCGCTTTCCCTCGATCTGCACCATCACCCGCTCTTCCAATTCGGCAAAAAACAGTTCTGTATTCTCCTTGCTCTGGGCGAGTTTACGGGCAGCATGTTTCAGGTAGGAGCGGTTGACCATTCCGGGAATCTTATCGGTCTGTCGGTCTGTCACTTTGTCAACCAAGCGCTCTAACCCTGATTCAGCAATTAAGGCTGAGTCACTCACCAGTTCTGTAATTTGCTCGCTGTGGGTTTGAGATAGCTCCGCAGTACCAAAATGCGCTGCTATTTCCTCATAGCTCTGACCCTGGTTCTTCAGTAGGTCGCAGGCTTCCAGAAAGCGATCGCACTCCTGTTGGTTGTATTCCTCAGCATCAGCAGATAAACCACAGGCTTCAAGGAGTGCGATCGCTTCTTTGGGAGAGATAGCACAACCGAGTTCCTTAGCGAGGGAGAGGAGTTCGGAGAAGTCTAGGGGTTTAGCTGCTGGTTTCTTGCCATTCTTCGATTTCTTGGTCTTACCTTGAGCTTCGGATTCGGCTGATTGAGCAGGAGTACCAGGAACAATATTATTTTGCTGCATCAACTCAGCAATTTCATTGTCAGACTTGCCTTGCTCAATCAACTGACGACATTCCTGAAAACGCTCGGCTTCATCTTCTGTGTACTCTTCCTTCTCAGATAAAACACTCAGTTGTAAGGTTTGGACAAAATCTTCTTGGGAAAGGGCGCTTTGCAGTTCGTGTCTTTGGTACATGTTTACTTAACCTCGTTAAATTCGTTGAAACTTGATTCAGTCTTTAGCAGCAATTGTAGAGACGTAATCGTCGTCTCCTAAGTTGGAAGTAAATTGAAAAGGAACATTCCACTCTCCATCATCAGCTTCTTCAACAGATAGTTCCTCCGTTAGTGAGTTATCAGAGTTGTGTACTGCTTCAGAAGCACTTATCGACACTGAAGCAGTGTTCACCTGTATGGGTAGAATACTTCCAATCATGCCGCTATCTAGCTTGATCCCGATCATTGATTGCAGACGCTGTAGATGGATCAGCAACCCGTAGATAGATTCCAGAGTCACTTGATGCAGTTGCTCACTTGTCACCTTCAGATGTTTATAGGCATAAGGCAACCAGAAGGTTTTTAGTGCTAACATTACCATTTCCCGGAACGGGTAAGGTGTAGCCTCTACATCACGTAGATACTCTACCAAGACAGCTTCTGAGCTATCATATTCCACCTTGATCCGCAATCTAATCTCAATTGTCTTCTTCAATCCCCGTTACTCCTAAACTCGCTTTTTGACTCCGTTTAGGTAAGGCAGCACTTGCTTTTGCATATACCTGTACAACCCATAGGCATCTGTAAGACGTAGACATTGTGCATCTTTACTAGGTGCTAGATTGAAGGCTTGGCGTACATCCTCTTCTAGTTCTGCTGCCCAGGAAAACGTAGCATGAGGAAATCTCTTCGCGCATAAAGCTTTGAGTTCAACCTTGAGATATTCCGATGTACCTCCACCTACAATCACTTCGTCTACATCAGTAGGGGTGTGATTATAAAGCCAGTTTGACACTCTTCCCCAATACTCAGTTCGTGATTTACGTACCGCCTCGACAATCTCGTTAATTTCATCCGCTTTAAATCCGTCCTTGCGACTTCTTACCAAACCCTCAAAGTATTTGGATTTGATGACGTTCCCTGCCTGGTGAATTGCTTTTAGTAGTAGATCAACTTCCATTCGGGAGGTGCGGCAGGTAATCAGCTTAATCATCTCAGCCAGACCTAGAGCTTCGGTCTTGCCAGTAATCACCCCTCGCTCCGACACTACTATTGATATATCTCGATAGCCAAGCATGATCACCAGAATCTTCTTCTGGTCAAATCCGGCTCCGAGTTTGCGATTGCGCGTGATGACTAGTCCGCCCCCCTCTGGCACACACATGAAAAACTTGAGTCCCACTGCTAGCGATCGCTTTCTGAAGCTGAAGTTTGACAAAGCCTTGGTCACTGCACGCTCAAATTTATCCTTGTCTCGCCATTCGTTGTATGGCAAAGGAAGTGTTAGCGCCAAATCAAATTCATCAGGCAATCCAAACTTACTAGCAATTACCCCAACTGCGGCTAAGACCTTGGGAATTGCACCCTCGTACTTCAGGTTGTCCAGTTCTACTGTCCCATCGAATTGGTTTTTCGCCAGGAACCCCACGACATAACACTCATCCTCGTACTCTACCCATGCCTCATTTTCTGGTTGCGGCACACTGAACCTGGTCGATTCATACCTCTCCTCAATCTCTTCCCGGCTTTTTTGTGATAATTGCGGTTCCATCCACAGTAGATCTAGTTTCGATGGCACTCCCTCTTGTACAACCTTGAACACTATCTTGGTTCCTGAAGTACCTACATCAACAGTTAACAACACTAGGTTGCCAATACTCTCGTTTATCTTCAACACCATGCTTGTCTACCATTCGCAACGGTAACTTATGCCAATTCCTAGAAGCTGCGATCACCTTCACATTTCTTAATCCCAAAAGGCGATTTTTCTGGGTTTATTCTAGTATCGCTCAAGAACAAAGTGGGTCAATTCAACCCCACTTACAACCCAATCTTATCCCACTTACAACCCACTTACAACCCACTTTTCTCTTAAAGTACAAAATTATTGCAAATTATTATTATTAATCCATTAAGTCACGATTGTCGATGTCCAAACAGCTCCCACTCGTGACCCACTTGTGACCCACTATCATCCCACTCATAACCCACTTACAACCCAATATACTTGTTGGGAAGGACCTCCTTCCCAAACCCATCCCGGAAAATTCTTCCCTTCGGTCAGGGCACATTACTCTAATTTTTAGGTTAAGATAGCAGACAGAAAAAAGCTCAATAATCCAGAGTAAACAAAAAAGTGAAGCTGGGTAGATAGAAATTCAAAAAGCTAACTACCACTCTGCTCCTCTTCAGTTTCATCACACCCATCACTCATGCACGCAGTTAAGCAGACTCTCTTAAACAGAGAGGCAAGATTTTTAATGGATAGTTGTTTTTGGTCAAGCAGTCATTATTGGTCAACGCGACAACCAAAACTGAAGCGAGACAGAACTAAAACTGGAATTAAGATTGCTTACTCATCTAGAACTGAGTGGTTTGTCTTCATGTTCAGTAAGTTCCACCGAGAAGCAATAGAAATTTTTCGCTCTCTAGAAAAGAGGGAGACATGGTTTTATCAGGAGCCAATCAACCAGTATCGAAGCTTCAGTGCCTGGTGCATAGATGCTAAACAATTTGAAGGAGTGCTAGAGCAACTAAAAACGTTGTCTGATATTGAGTTGGAGTTTGTTGTTCCCCAAACCAGTCAGGGGTTACGTATACCTGAACGGTTTAATGTACTGGGGTTGCAGTTCTTTAAGGTCAATCCGCTATGATGACCCCGAAGAACATCAAGGCTAAGACAGCGCTTGAGTACTTCAAGAAAGGCTACTACGCGCAGGGCGAGTGGCTGGGTCAGGGTGCAGAAAAGCTGGAATTGAAGGGGGAGATTAAGAACCTCGAAGCCTACGAGAACGTTGTCAAAGGGTTTAGTCCTGACAAGAGCCAGCGGTTAAATCAACGAGAGGTTGACGAAAATAAGCGCAAAGCCGCAGTTGATTGCACATTTAACGCTCCCAAAAGTCTGAGTATAACGGCTCTGATTGGAGATGACGAGCGCCTGCTGGAGGCGCACAATCAAGCCGTAGAAGAAGTTTTGCAAATCCTAGAGTCACGTTATGCCCAGACCCGAATTATGGTGGACGGCAAGACTCAAGAACTCGTGAGAACAGGAAATTTGATCATTGCCAAACACGACCATATTGAAACCAGGAAGTTAGATCCTCACGCCCACAGTCATTGCTTGGTGATGAACGCCACTCAAGCAGCGAATGAGGAGTGGTACAGCCATTTGAATGATGCCATCTTTAGCAACCAAAAGCTGTTGGGGATGATGTACCAGCACCATTTGGCAGCAAAAGTGGAGAAGTTGGGGTACGAGATTGAGTGGAAGGACCACGGTCAATTTGACATCAAAGGTTACTCTGAGAAAGACTTAATGGACTTCTCGAAGCGACGGCAGCAGATTTTAGCCGTTGCCGGAGCAGACGCAAGTTGGGCACAGAGAGAAAGGGCTTGGAAGAAAACCCGCAGCAATAAAGAATATGTCCCGGAGGACGAACTTAAAAGCAAGTGGAGGGAAGAAGCTAAGGCATTAGGAATTGAGTTCGTCAGACCTGGGGAGCCAAAACTAGGGTCAGAACCAGCACCTATTAGCCAAGAACTGTTCAACGATAGCATCAACCATTGCTCAGAGAAGCGAGTAGCTTTCAAGGCAGAGGATATTGAGAAATTTATCCTGAGCCACAGTTATCAGACAGTCAATCTGCACAACCTTCAGTCATTAATTGACAGTAGCGATGAGTTAATTCGGTTGGAGTTTGATAATCAGCTCCTCTACACCACTCAAAAAGCAGTGCAGATGGAATTAGCAACCATTCGCCTGATGCAAGAGGGACAGAGAACGGTTGCCTCAATTACCCATCCCAAAGTTGTTGCACACTACCTAGAAGAGATTCGGCTCAAGCAAGAACAGAAGCTGAATCAAGGACAGCGGCAAGCGGTAATGATGACTTTGTCGACAACAGATCAGTTTGTTGCGTGGCAAGGGGTAGCAGGAGCTGGCAAAACCTTTGCGTTGGAACATTTAAAAGCACTGGCTGAGGCACAAGGATATATGGTCAAGGGGTTCGCTCCCAGTGCTAAAGCAGCGCGAGTCTTAGCCAAAGATATTAAGTCAGAGACTCAGACAGTTGCTCAATTATTATGTTCCAAGATGCCAGAGCTGGACCATCCCAAACAGATATGGGTGGTAGATGAAGCGGGACTCTTGAGTACTAAAGATGCTCAGGCTCTGCTACAACGCGCCAGAGCTGAACAAGTCAGGGTAATTCTGGTGGGAGATACCAAACAGCTATCAGCAGTAGAAGCTGGGAACCCGTTCAAGTCCTTGCAGCAACGGGGAATCAAGACAGCCTATCTAAACGAATCACAACGGCAGAAAGACCCTGACCTCAAACTAGCAGTGGACTTACTAGCTGATGGTTGCATTGAAGATGGATTTAGGAAATTAGAAACAGACGGTCGCATTAGAACAGTAGATGCAACCGCCCTGACAACTCACATAGTAAAAGCATATTTACAGCTTACACCAGAGGAACGCAGAGAAACTCTATTGCTGGCTGGCACTAATGAACAACGACGTACCATCACTGCTGTACTACGCCAGGAGTTAAAAGCTGAGGGGAGCTTAGGAGAAGATGTCACACTTACTCAGCTCAAAGCCAAGGACTTATCCGACGTTGAGAAGCAGAATTACCTGAGCCACTTTGCTGTGGGCGATGTGGTTATTCCTCTAAGAGACTACAAACGCAAAGGTCTGGTCAAGGGTGAGCAATATCAAATCGTGAGCAAGACCTCAGATAAATTACAACTGCAAGCCAGTGATGGGACGCAGCTAACAGTTGACCTGAATTTCAAAAAGGCAGTATTTGAACGCGAACAGATTCAAATTGCCGTGGGCGATCGCCTGATGTGGAAGAAGAACAACCGGGCATTAGAGCAGGTGAACGGAGAAGAGGTGCTTGTCAAAGCCATCGATGGCAACCAAGTAGAACTTGAACAGCAGGATGGGAAAACACGCTTAATTGACCTATCTATGCCGCATCACCTAGACCATGCACTGGTGAGGACGACCTATTCCTCTCAGGGAGAGACAGCGGATCGAGTGCTGATAGCGGCAGATGCAACCATTGGTCAGGAGAGCTTTTACGTAGCAGCTAGTCGTGCTAGACATGAACTCTGCTTCTTCACTCAAAATCCCAAAGAGCTATTGAGGTGGGCATTGGAGTCGAGGGCGCAGGAAAATGCCTTGGACCTACTGCGTCAGCAGCTAGAGAAACAGATGCAACTGGAAGTGACGGCTAGAGTTAGTCAGTCCTCTACCTCAATTGTTGTGGCTGAAAAACCGCAGCCACAACAGAATTCACCCGTTTCCGTTGCTAATAGTGCAGCTCAATCAACAGTAGCACCACCGATTAAACGCACCGATAAAACCCCCGAACCAATTGTCATTGCTCCGGTTCAACGCCATGAGCAGCTACCACAACCACAACCAGTTCCCCATCATCACATTGCTCAGCCACCTATCAAGCACCCAAAAATCGCAGCCTTCTGGACTCCAGGCAACGCTGGGGAAGCCCCCATTCACATTGGACCGCAGCACTGGAAAGAACTAGTG
>JAFAVL010000267.1 GCA_019242465.1 Chroococcidiopsidaceae cyanobacterium CP_BM_RX_35
AGAGAAAGACTTTGAGAGTGTAAGAAAGCATTTTCTCTGGTTAGGTAGTGGCGCTTTAGTCCTTAAAGGGTTAGATCTGGTTCTAGATGCTTTTTCGGAAATGCCTGATTACCATTTGACTATTTGTGGACCAATTAGTAACAATAAGGAATTTAATCAAGCTTTCTATAAAGAATTATATGAAACACCAAACATTCACACTTATGGCTGGATTGATGTTAGCAGCTCTGATTTTATAGAAGTCGCAAATAGCTGTCTTGGTCTTGTTTATCCTTCTGGTTGTGAAGGACAATCTGGTGGTGTAATCACATGCTTGCATGCTGGATTAATTCCAATTCTGAGTTATGAAACTGGTGTAGATACTTATGATTTTGGTGCAATCTTAAAAAACTCTTCTATTGAAGAAATCAAGGCAACAGTTAAAAGGATTTCTAACCTACCTAGTGAAGAGCTAAAAGCAATGGCTCGCAAGGCATGGGAATATGCAAGGGGCAATCACACAAGGGAGAATTTCGCCAAAGTTTACCAAGAGACTGTGCAACAAATCATAGAAAAACATAGTAAGAAAAATGCTCTGACTTCTCAGAGTACGGCTTCTGACTCCTATGTTATTAGCCATCATCTTTATGCTTTTGAATCAGCTAGTGACGACGCAGATATTTAGCGCTCTTTCTAAAACCACTAGTATCTTATCCGTTTATTGCATGATGACTGAGATTTCTAGTCCTGTAAATCCAAGAGAGAAATGAATCAAGTCAAAGAATCATTAATTTCTTACAAGGAAGAACCAAGTAAGCAACGACTCCGTCTAGCCTATTTAGATGGGATTCGTGGCTTGGCATCTCTTTATGTGGTGCTGGTTCACAGCTATTTTGACCCTGGCTCCGCTTTGCTGTGGTTACCTGTGACATATTTCCTCAGATATGGAATTTTTGCTGTTGTAATTTTTATCGTTCTTTCCGGATACTGTCTAATGCTTCCAATAGTTCGCTCTAAAAGAGGGTCCTTATCAGGAGGTTTGTTAGGCTTCTTTATGCGAAGAATTCGACGTATTTTGCCACCTTACTATACTGCGTTATTCTTCTGTATGTTAATAGGTGGAGTAACACTTTTGCTAAAGCAGGCTAGTGTTTTTGGATGGGCTGATATAAGATTAGATGCACTCAACGGCTTATTTTCCCCAGTTTTTTCCTTTCGTGATGTGTTCATTTACTTTCTGTTTATTCAAAACTTTGGCTTACATAACAGAATGATTGATGGTCCAACATGGACTATTGCAGTAGAGTGGCAGATCTACTTTGTGTTTGCTGTCTTGCTAATACCAATATGGCGGCGCTTAGGTCTATTGTTTACAGCAATGACTGCCTTTGTGATTGGACTTGCACTTAACTATTTAATGGGTAGTGAACTCTCCTCTCATGTCTGTCCCTGGTTTATAGGTCTTTTTGCCTTGGGAATGGCGGCAGCAGAGATCAATTTTTCTCGTAAACCATCTATGTTTCGGCTCCGATCATTGCCGTGGGAGATACTTGCCGTTACCTTTGCTAGCCTGGCTTTCTTTACTGAGTGGCTACGATTTAGGTTGAACGAAGGGTTGCCAGAATGGATTGTCCATTATTGCGTTGCCCTGGGAACTGCATGCTTTCTCATATACTGCACCAACATTTTGATTAGTGGCAAGACATTCCCCCCAGTTCTAAAACTGCTGGAATCTCGGTGGTTAGTTGCATTGGGAATATTCTCCTACAGTCTCTATATCACCCATGCTCCCGTAGTGTGGCTCGTGCAGCAATTTCTGCTCAGCCAGCAATTGTCCCCAACAATGATGGCTGCCCAATCGTTCCTAATCGCTGTGCCATTATCGCTAATAATTGCCTACCTATTCCACTGTGCTTTTGAGCGCCCCTTCATGTCACACTTCTCATTCGACATCAAATCTCGGAAGGGAGAATACAAAGGTTTTCCCAAGTCTTCTAGAGGCTGGAATGTATTTATCAATGGGGAGCAGATTGGCACACAAACTGAATTTGCCACCTCTCTCAAAAAGCTGCTTGAGTGGTTGCGAGAGTACATGTCTGTCGATACTGTCACACTCCTGCTGCCTATCATCGACCGACAGAATCTAGCAGTATACACCACTCTTGGACTAGAGGAAGAGATTGTACAACAGATCCTGATCCCCGTTGGTAAGGGTTTTGCTGGTCGGATCGCCGCGAATGGGGAACCAATGATAGTCGATAACCTAAATGAGATAGAGGTTGTCAGTCCAGTCCTGCGCCAAAAGGGTTTGCGATCGCTCGTTGGCATCCCCCTACCCATCAAGCAGAGTGAGATGGGCGTTTTGCACCTGGGCACGTTCCAATCCCATAAGTTCACCGAGCGCGATGTGCGGGAATTGCAACTTGTAGCAAATCTCATCAAATCGATGATAGAGGATACAAGCAATTTCAAAGTTGAGAACTCGTTGCATCAACTTGATATTTCTTTTGGTGAAGATGAATATTGGATTGGGAAAGATCTTGTTTCTGAGAATTTTGCTATCTTGGATTGGCTGCTAGTTCATCTAGTAGGTTGTGCAGCAAGTCATAAGCGCGGGCTGAAGATTCAGCAGTTTTTGGCAGTAATGGATAACGCATACCTAACCAAAGTTTTAGCTGCTTAACCACTCCATAACTTCTACCGTGAAGATAATATACTTTCATTCTGTAGCAAAGGCAAGCTTAAAAAGGAATGAAGATTCTATTTTTAGACCAAAGTGGCAAGCCAGGAGGTGCGGAACTGTGCCTGATAGATATTGCCAAACCATATCGCGATCACTGTCTAGTGGGCTTATTTGCAGATGGTCCTTTTAGAAATTTTTTAGAGCAACAGCATATCCCTGTGCAAATCCTAGGTGATCGCTTGATCCAAGTTTGTAAAACAAGCAGCTTAGTAGAGGGATTAGCTAGCTTAAGGCAGCTTGCACCTCTGATAACTCAGGTTGTTCGCAAAGCCCGTGAATACAATCTCATCTACGCTAACACGCAAAAAGCTTTAGTTGTTGGTGCATTGGCTAGCTTTTTTAGCCGTCGCCCTTTAGTTTATCATTTGCATGATATTCTCTCTGTCGATCACTTTAGCCAAACTAACCGTCGCCTTGCTGTAACTTTGGCTAATCGTTTTGCATCCTTAGTCATTGCTAATTCTAAAGCTAGTCAAGCAGCCTTTGTCGAAGCAGGAGGACGCTCAGACATAACAGAGATTGTCTACAACGGCTTTGAACCAGAACTCTATCAAAGTCCTGAGACTAATAACCTTAGCCTAAGACAACAGCTTGGACTCAACGGGCAGTTTGTAGTAGGTAACTTCAGCCGTCTATCACCCTGGAAAGGACAGCATGTTTTAATCGAAGCCCTTGTTCACTGTCCCTTAGATGTGACAGCAATTTTAGTCGGGGATGCATTGTTCGGCGAACAGGAGTATGTCAAACAATTACAGGAAAGAGTTAAAGTGCTGGGGCTTGAGGAGCGAGTTCGGTTTTTAGGCTTTCGTTCAGATATTTCGCAGTTGATGGCAGTTTGTGATTTGGTTGCCCATACCTCAACCATACCAGAACCGTTCGGCAGAGTCATTGTTGAGGCGATGTTATGCGGACGCCCTGTGGTTGCTACTCAGTCTGGAGGCGCACTCGAACTAGTAGAACCTGGAATAAATGGTTTTCTGGTTCCAACTAACGCGCCACAGCAACTTGCCAAAGTTATTATGACTTGTCGCAACCAGCCAGAGTACATGGCAAACATGGCTCACCAGGCACGCGATACTGCTAGCCAGCGTTTTCACATAACAAGCATTAATCAGCAGATTGGCCAACTGCTATGTCAAGTTGTAGAAGCTAATAGAAAAAATGCTAGTGCGTTAAGGAGTAGTTGAACAAGAGATGTGCGGAATTATCGGCTATATTGGCACTCAAACGGCTACAGAGATTTTGCTGTCTGGTTTAGAGAAACTGGAGTACCGGGGCTATGACTCAGCCGGAATTGCCACAGTTTGGGAAGGTGAAATCCAGTGCATCCGAGCAAAGGGCAAACTCCACAATCTCCGCGAAAAAGTAGAACGACTAGAAAACCCAGCCCAAATTGGGATTGGACATACTCGGTGGGCAACTCACGGGAAGCCAGAGGAGTACAACGCCCACCCCCATATGGATACGTCGATGCGAGTAGCGGTGGTACAGAATGGCATTATTGAAAACTACCGCGAGTTGCGTGAGGAGTTGAAACAACTGGGACATGAGTTCCGCTCCGATACCGACACAGAAGTCATTCCTCACCTGATTGCTCAATTCTTGTCAACGAACTCGAACTGTTTGCAAGAGGCAGTCAGACAGGCTGTTAACAAACTTGAGGGGGCGTTTGCGATCGCTGTCATCGGCGCTGACTACCCTGACGAACTGATTGTTGCCAGGCAACAAGCCCCCTTAGCAATTGGGTTTGGTCAAGGGGAATTCTTTTGTGCCTCCGATACTCCTGCCCTGATCTCCCATACCCGTGCCGTACTGATTCTAGAAAATGGGGAACTAGCAAGGCTGACTCCTCTAGGGGTTGAAGTTTATAGTTTTGCAGGTGATCGCCTCAAAAAACACCTCCGTACCCTGAGCTGGAGTCCCTTCATGGTGGAGAAGCAGGGCTTTAAGCACTTCATGCTCAAGGAAATTTATGAGCAACCAAGAGTTGTTAGAGCCTTTTTAGCAGCCTATGCTGATGATGGTTGGTATCTAGGGGGGAAGTCCGAGATCCCACTACAGCTAGGACTAGCACCTGAAGTGTATGCAGACTTAGAACGGATTCAAATTGTTGCTTGTGGTACCAGTTGGCACGCTAGCTTAGTGGGTAAGTTCCTACT
>JAFAVL010000299.1 GCA_019242465.1 Chroococcidiopsidaceae cyanobacterium CP_BM_RX_35
TTGCTGTTAAATAGGCGATGCCACCTGTCACGACCACTAATAGACCGAAGGCAGTGAAAGCAAGAACACTGAGAATTGACGTTTCCACTTTAGCTCTAAAGTCCGTTACGACCCCAAACAACCATTGCGATTGACCAAGTAAAGACAACCAAAAGCGAAACCCAGCCTAGCGTCAAAATCTCCATAGCAGTACGTTCAAACCTAATAATTACTCAACGATTTTACACTACCAACTGCTCCCAGCCCGCTCCCATATACCCATAGGGTGGAAAAATCTCTGGATGCAGAATTTCTGCCAAGATTTCTTGTGAGTCTGCCACTCGTGGTCCTGGACGATTGAAGTACGAGTTACCATCAGTGACATAGACTCTTCCCGCCTGTGTCGCCTGCAAGTCTTGCCATTCTGGACGCTGGGTTAACAGCATCGCTTCTTGACGAGTACGGTTTAAATCTAGACCACAAGGCATAAAGACGATGATATCTGGGTTTGTCGCTACCAGTGTCTCCCAGGATAGCCGCAAAGATGGCTGACCTGGGATACCAAATAGCGGTTTTCCACCAGCAAAAGTCACCAATTCTGGAACCCAATTAGCCGCACTCATCAAAGGGTCGGTCCACTCAATACAGGCAACGGTTGGTCGCTCTTCCGTAGAGAGGGCTTGAGTCTTTTGCTGGCAAATATTGATGCGAGCCTGTAAGCTTTCTAGCAATCTGCGCGATTCAATCTCCGTTGCTTCTCCCACCCGCTTAATGTCAGCCCAGATATCGGTGAGAACATTAGGATGTAGGGAAATAACCTGGGGTTGGCTGTGGGTGAGAGTGGCAACAGCTTGCTCAACGTCTTTGAGGCTGACAGCACAGACGTCACACTGATCCTGAGTCAGAATGTGGGTTGGCTGTAGTTGCTCTAAAACATCTGTTTTGATTTGGTAGATGCTGAGGGCAGATTGCAGAAGCTGACTCACATCGTTATGAATTTGAGCGCTAGTAGCGCTAGAGTTCAATCGGGTTTGAGTGCAAACCGGACGGTCTGCAATTTCTGGAGGGTAGTCACATTCATGTGATCGTCCCACAATAAATTCAGCAAGCCCCAGAGCCGCCAAGATCTCTGTAGCACCAGGAAGGAGCGAGACAATTCTCAAATGTTGATTAGCCATCAGTATTATTTCCCTTCCACACCATGAGTCTATCGTATTATGGAAGACCATAGCTTCAGCCAACTATAAGAATGAATTGCCTAGACTAGAGGTGAGCTACAAGTGCCAATTGTTTAGGAGGATGGCGTGAATCACTTGGTTGATTTGGATACCTTAATTGAAATCATGCTTGGCATTAGTCTTAGCGCTGCCTCTGGCTTTAGAGTCTTTGTGCCCCTGCTCATACTAAGTACTACTGCGGTAGTTGGACATCTAAATTTACCTGCTAACTTTGATTGGGCTGAAACCCCTCAAGCCTTAGCTGTTTTAGTTGCTGCTTGCTTTTTGGAAGTAGGTGGATACTATATTCCCTGGTTTGATCATCTCCTGGATATAGTTGCTACGCCAGCCGCTATTCTTGCTGGAACGATTATTACAGCCTCAGTGGCTCCTGATATGAACCCCGTTTGGCAATGGACTTTGGCCATTATTGTTGGTGGAGGAACTGCGGGACTAACCAAAGGGCTAATGAATTTGTTCCGGGTGACATCAACTGCCGCTTCTGGTGGATTGACCAATCCTATCCTCGCAACCATTGAATTAGTGCTTGCCATTGGCATCTCTATCCTAGCCGTAACCTTGCCGTTAGTCGCTGGTGTCTTAGTCCTAGGACTTTTGGTCTTTGCAATTAGGAAACTTTGGATGTTCATTTCTCGTATGCGTTCACCCCAAAGCTCATCTAGTGAGATTGTGCAGTAGGAAGGAGGGAAGAAAACTTCGACCTGATTTTTTTGGTTAGCCCTGAAGTCGGTCAATAGAGCAACTTCTAGTTAATTCATGATAACTCTTGCGTAAATAGTCAAAATCAAAGTGATAAGTCCTATAGATACACAGGAAAATCAGACTTTAGCAAGAACTCTAGTGCATCAGAAGGCATAAGAACCGTGACTCCAGAAGCCATCTCTCTGATCTCAAAACTGAGAATTGAGTTTTACTCGCTCTTTGCTGCTGCTATGAATGCGCCAGTAAGAATTACCGCTCATTCATATAGCAGTAATTTCCCAATTGCCTGTTGGGTAGATTCCCAGCGGCGGCTGAATTATTTGAGTGTTTATGCTCACTCAGCTCCAGATGTACTATTTCCCCTACGCCCATTGCTGCTGCGGATGGCGGTTAACAAGGGTGCTGGTGCAGTTACGCTGATTAGACCAGGGCTAAAATTTAGAGACCTTAATCAGGAGTGGTACTTCGAGTTGACTACATTACCAGAGGAAATGACAGACTTTATTCCCTGGATGGTCAGCTTAGTTGAGGCTAATGACCAAGTTGCATCAGCGGCAGTAAAGCTGCCACCTCATCCGTTGGAATTTATTTCGCCAGTGGCTGGGTCCTTTAATCATGCCTGGACCGAGAAAGCTTGGAGTCGTAGTGACAGAGCGATGGCTCAATTAATTGAGTTAAGGAAAAACCTATCACCACGATATAGAAGTAGCGAAGATTCTGTCGTTACTTTGCCTCAGATGTCTGGTCACAACCTGAGGACGTAGCTGTGCTGGCTCATGGGATTGCTGGCTAAATTTAAGCTCGGAATAATTTTGAGTAATTTTGCCTATTCACATAGATAGAGAAAGGTTGTAATATTAGACGCATAAGCTAAAATATTATACTTAAACAGATTGCCTCCCACCTATTGGGTTTTTGGGGGGCAATCTTATTCTAATGGGACTTAAAAGAATTTTTAGTAACGGGCATTTGAGTCTGACGATTCCTGAGACGCTTCATCATCTTATTGACATGGGGTGACAGGACACGATACATCATGATTCAACGGTTACATCAGTTTTTCACAATGCAAAGTTTTTTGAATTTTCGGTTTCATCTGCATCAGGGGGGATGGACATGGATGCCAGTTTGATCGTATCCAACATCCTAAACCCACCAGTCCTGTTTTTCTTTTT
>JAFAVL010000735.1 GCA_019242465.1 Chroococcidiopsidaceae cyanobacterium CP_BM_RX_35
ATAGGGCTGAAAAATCGTAGCCGCCTTCTAAGCCAAACACAATTCGACGCGTCAAATGGAGACAGTATTTAGTAAATAGACCATAATCTTGCGGCTGTAGATTCATACTTGCCAAGGGGTCATCTGCGTTAGCGTCATACCCGGCACTGACAATCAATAAATCTGGCTGAAATTCAGTTAAGAAAGGTACAATCTGGTTCTCAAATGCCAACTTGTACTCATCCACTGTGCTACCCGGCTGCATTGGTAAATTCAGCACGTTGTTGTATCCTCCCCGCTCATCTGCAGATCCTGTACCAGGATAGCAAGGAGAGTGATGCAGTGAGCAATAGGCAATTTGAGGCTGGTTTTCGACAATAGCTTGGGTGCCGTTGCCATGATGCACGTCCCAGTCTAAGATAGCAACGCGGTTAATGCCTGGCGTTGCTAGAGCATAGGATGCCGCGATCGCAGCGTTGGAAAACAAGCAAAACCCCATTCCGTGATCACCTTCAGCGTGGTGACCAGGAGGACGCGTCAGCACAAAAACGGGGTTGCCCGTCGCTAGCACTTGCTCAACCCCATCTAACCAGGCACTGACTGCTAGTAAGGCGACATCGTAACTGCGGGGTGAAACTATCGTATCTCCATCCAAGTAACCGCCGCCATTTTGGGCAAGATGCTGGACAGTTTTGATGTACTGCTGGGAATGAATTTGTTGCAGAATTGGTACAATTGCTCGTGCTTCTACTGGCGTTGGCACCTGCCACTCAAGTTGGTTAGCAAAGGGGGCTGCTTTGAGGGCAGTCGTGATCGCACTTAATCGCTCTGGCTTTTCTGGATGGAACCAACCAGTTTTGTGTTCGAGAAACTCGTCTGAGTAGATGACAGGAAATAACGACATGTAGACCTTAAATTATCCAAAATTGTCAATTTAATCGCCCCTTAAATCGTCTCTCAAACCCTCTCCTTCATTCAGCATTTCAGGTGCTACAGATGGGTTACTGAGCCTTTCCTCTGGGCTTAGTTCCATCAGAGCGTCATCTATATTAGGTGGTTGTTTAATCCTTTGAATCTTCTCCTCTAGTTCTGGTGTTATATCAACTTGTTCGTACTTATCTGCTTGATTGGGAGCTGGTTCACTGCTCATGATGCTTTCTTTGCGCTCTATTACTCATGTACTTCACCCTAAACTTGTTTGTTGCGATGCACACACTATCTGGAGACTTAAATCAACATTGAGTAGCAATAGACCTCCTCTAGAGCCAGTACATCTCAGCTCATGGATAGTAGTAAAGGGTGCCGCTTCTCTCCCCCCTGCCCCCTTCCCCGTGCCCCCCTGCCTCTTTAGGTCAGGAGCAAGATAAGAGCAAAGGTGGGTGTAATAATTCATAAAGAGCCTAAATATTCTGCATCCTTCATTTCATTATCTCAACTAGGAAACAAGCAGTGCCGCCACAAAAGCCCCACACCACCGACCGTACAGGACATTGGAGATTCTTTCGGCTTTCTAGACTGGCGGAGCGTAATCCGCTAGTCATTTCCCACTTAGTTCTCCGCTGGACTATCGTCGGGGTTGTGTGTGGTTTATTCGGTGGGTTGTACTGGTATGTCCTAGAACTGTTGACCCAGAAACTAGAAGTATTTGAAGGTCCTAGCCTACTTCTCGTGATGCCGATCGCTGGTTTGATCGTTGGGTTAGTGATTCATTTTCTGGGCAATCCCGGTGAAATTGCAGTGGTTGTTGACAACATCCACTTTCGCGGTGGACGTCTTGATATGCGAAAAAATCCGTCAATGATTCTGGCTTCTTTAGTAAGCATATCGGCAGGAGGGAGTGCTGGTCCAGAAGCACCTCTAGTACAGGTAACAGGCTCATTTGGCACCTGGATTGCTGACCGTCTAAGGCTTCAGGGTGAAAGCCTTAGATCCATGAGTATTTCGGGTATGGCTGCTGGCTTCACTGTCCTGTTTGGCTCACCTCTTGGCGGTGCAATGTTCGCCCTAGAAATTTTGCACCATGAATATGTTTTGGAGTACTACGAAGCATTCATGCCAGCCATTGTTTCGAGTTGCGCTGGTTATGTGGTCTATGCACTGATTACCCATCTAGGGATTGGACCAACCTGGCATTTCCCTCAGTACAAGCTAGAGAACATCGACGATTTTGCCTTTGCTATCCTATTCGGGATTATAGGAGCTGCGGCAGGATGGCTATTCATGACCATTTTTCGAGCCTGCGATCACCTGTTTCTCCGTATTCCGGGACCAATTTATCTGCGGACAACACTGGCAGGACTAGTACTGGGCGGCTTCGCAGCGCTCTTACCGTTGACACGCTATTTTGGTGACGAACAGTTAAACGAAGTCATTACAACCAACTTGCCTGCTATATTACTCTTGGCTATTGCTGGTGCCAAATTGGTGACTGCCAGCTTTACGCTCACAGGTGGCTGGCGTGGTGGGTTTATTATCCCCATGTTTTTTACTGGTGCGTGTTTAGGCAAAGCTATTGCCAGTTTGATACCTGGGCTGAATCCTGTCCTTGCCATGATTTGTACAATGGCGGCTCTCAATGCTGCGGTGACGCGAACACCTGTAAGTACAACTTTGCTTCTGACAAAACTGACTGGCTTCAGTCCTTTGACACCACTCTTGTTTGCAAGTTTAATAGGGTTTTTTCTGGCTCCCAAAGCTCCCTTGATTAAGTCTCAGCTGAAGTCTCACCCAGAAGAACTCGCCGCTGAATAATACGCTGCTTAAAAAAATCCCCCGAATTTGATTCGGGGGGATTGTCGATTCACCACTTTACACAACTGGGCTTATCTGAAACCAACAGCTGCTCGCCAAACGAAAGCTAGCAGCAAGAAAAAGAGTGGGATGATAGGGAGAACATCTACTAAGGGTTCAAAGATTCGGTATGCTTCCGGCAGTTTTGCTAACAACAGTGCGGCTTCCATGTTTTTGGATCTCTTAAACAAGCTCTAAGGATTGATCAGGATCGTAACATGCATCGGGGATCAAGAATGATAGACCTGAACTGTAGTTGGAGTGAGCCAATCAGCAAATTCAGTCGTGAAGCGATCGCTTAAAATCGCACTCCGAATCCTCTGGGTAAAGTAGACGAGTTCTGTAATGTTGTGAATGCTCAACAGTGTATAGGCTAAGATTTCCCGCGATCGGACTAGATGAGATAAATAAGCACGGCTAAAATGCTGACAAGTGTAGCAAGGACAATGATCGTCTAGGGAAGTGAAATCTTCCCGAAACTGAGCATTTTTTAAGTTCCAACGTTCGCCTTGCACCAGGGCAGCCCCATGTCGTGCTAATCGGGTAGGAATGACACAGTCAAATAGATCTACGCCCGCAGCGATCGCCTGTGCCATTTCCCTGTAGGTGCCGATCCCCATTAAGTAACGCGGTTTTTCTGGTGGCAGCAACGGTGCTGTTGCTTGCACAATCTGGGCAATCAGTTCTGGGGGTTCTCCAACACTCACACCACCGATTGCATAACCAGGGAGATCTAGCTTAGCCAAGGCATGAGCCGCGCTGGTGCGTAAGTCAAGGTGAACACCACCCTGCACAATTCCGAATAAAGCCTGATCGTGCCGCTGATGGGCAGTCATACAGCGCTGTAGCCATTGGTAAGTGCGGCTAGTTGCCGCCGCCACCTCCTCCCGACTGGCTGGGTAAGGTGGGCACTCATCAAACGCCATAATGACATCTGCACCTAAAGTGTTCTGAATCTGAATTGAACGCTCTGGTGTGAGATAGATCGTTTGACCATCATGAGGAGAACGAAAAGTCACACCTTCATCAGTCACTTGGCGCAATTCACTCAAACTGAAGACTTGAAAACCGCCCGAATCTGTCAGTATGGGTCCTTGCCACCCCATAAACTGATGCAAACCCCCAGCTCCTGCTACAATCGCTTCACCTGGTTGGAGGTGAAGGTGATAGGTATTTGCCAGCACCATCTGTGCCCCAGTCTCCTGCAACTGGGCAGCTGTTAGCGTTTTAACATTGGCTAGAGTCCCCACTGGCATAAACCTGGGTGTTTCGACCGCACCATGGGGGGTGAAGAAGACTCCTGCCCGCGCTTTAGTCTGACGGCAGCAAGCTGAGACGAGAAAAGAGAATTCTGTACTCAAAGTAGATAAGCTGTTAGCGTAGCATGAACATTATGCTTTGGTGGGGTGTTCGTGGAGGAACACAGCACATAAGTTATTATGAACAATCGGCAATGGTGGTGGCAAAAGTTGGGGTTAAAACTGGCTGCGGCTGTTGTTTTCTATACTTGTATCCCTATCCCAGGGGCTGGGAAGTTAGACTTTCGGGGCGTGGCGCGTTTGGCTCCGGTTGTGGGGTTAATGATTGGGGGAGTTTTGGGACTGGTTGATGCGGGGCTGTACTACATGGGAGTTCCAGATCTGACTCATAGCGCCTTGGTGGTTGTATCCTGGATTGCCATTACTGGAGGATTGCATCTAGATGGAGCAATGGATACTGCTGATGGGCTGGCGGTGCAAGATCCACAACGGCGATTGCAGGTGATGGCAGATAGTGCTACGGGGGCGTTTGGGGCAATGGCAGCGATCGCGATTGTACTGTTAAAAACAACCGCATTGGCTGACCTACATTCCTATCGCTGGCTGGTACTAATGGCTGCCTGTGGGTGGGGACGCTGGGGTCAACAGGTGGCGATCGCTCTATATCCCTACCTCAAACCTACTGGTAAAGGGGCATTCCACAAAACGGCGATTCGTTCTGTTGTAGATGTACTGCCGGGACTGCTGTTGTTGCTGGGCTTAAGCGGTTTAGAGATTTTGCTAGAGCTAGATCGCACTTTTATAGCAGGCGAGATGGCTCTGGGTGGAGGGGTAATTGCACTTTTGACTGGTGCCTGGTTTAATCGCCAACTGGGCGGACATACAGGAGATACTTACGGGGCAGTCGTCGAGTGGACTGAGGCTTTATTACTCTGCCTGCTGACTGCATTGTAGCTAGTGGTTGTTAGATTGGATTGGTCGCAGCCGTGAAAGCTTGAGTTTAAAAGGTCCAACCCCTGTTTCACCAAAAGCATGAACGCGAACTGTGTAGGTACCTGTCTTGGTGATCCGCACAAATAGCAAAGAATTTGTGGTGCCATCGGGACCATCATCATTTTCTCCCACCGTTGAGCCATTAGGTGCGAGTAGGGTGACAATTGTATCGAAGCTATCAGATGTCAGCTCAATCGCTACATTATCTCCCGCATGCAGCTTTACGGAGTAATCACGAGCAAATCCCCCCTGCCCAGTCGGAATATCTTTGTCTGAAAGCTTGTCAGATACCTGATTACTTGGAGGTAAGGGAATTGGGCTATATAACTTGCCTTGAGCTATAGAGGTTGTTGGAATTACGCTAACTACCAGTAATGGGGCAGCAAGTAATAAGTTCAATTCAGCTGCAAAAGCTTTAATGCTCATTCAGGGGGGTATACCAGCAAAAACTATATAAGCCCGTTTATTATAAGGGTCGCCCAGGTAGCTTGTATATTGAAGCGTTACAGCGCAGTCTCTCAACCAATCAATCTCAAGTCGGTGCTTGGTTGTTAACTTAAATGAAACAGCTACAGCAAGACATCTAGTAGCTCAGCTTCTGCTTCCATGCCAATTTATACTAGCAGATTCCGAAGTTCGAGTTTTCCTGATACGCTCAATCAGTAGATTCTTTTCATTCAACAGAGAACTATTGTGGTTCGTGCGGAATTGTGAGGAATGCTTAGTTGCGATCGTGGGGACAAAAATGAGGTGTGAGTAGATGGAAGAAGAGCAATCAAGCAACACAAGCATTAGGACTCGCTCGTCACAGAAGTCTCGTAAACCCAAAAAATCCAGGCTCCTGTTGTGGATTATAGTGGGGTTCACAGCGATGTCTAGTGTCGTTGGTGCCACTCTAGCAACGTTCCTAAGAACCACCCCACTCAATAAGGGAGCTACTCCCAATCCTATTACACTAGACCAGCCCATCAACATCCTGGTTTTAGGCATTGACAACTCTGGTCACCCCCACTCTGAGCCTACTAACTTTAGCCCAGCTCAAGCCCTTTCAGGTAACAGCGATACGATGCTGCTAGTGCGGCTTCTGCCTCACACCCATCAAATTAACATCCTCTCCATTCCCAGGGATACTCTGGTGCAACTGCCAAAGGTGGGCATTGATAAAGTCAATGATGCCAATATGCAGGGGGGAACACCGCTAGCCGTTCAAACTGTCAGCCGCCTACTCGGAGACATTTCCATTGACCGTTACGTCCGGCTTGACACCGAAGGATTTACTCAAATTGTAGATGCGCTGGGCGGGGTAGAGGTTACAATTCCTAAGCCTATGGACTACGTTGACCAAACTCAACACCTCAATATCCACTTTCTACCTGGAAAACAATTCCTTAATGGGCAACACCTACAGGAATATGTGCGCTTTCGCCATGATGAGTTAGGAGACATTGGGAGAGTTCAACGCCAGCAGGAAGTGCTAAAAGCGCTGCTATATAGGCTGTTGCAGCCCGCTTCACTACTGAAAATCCCTCGACTGCTACAGATTGTCCAGACAAATGTTGATACTAATCTTTCGACACAAGAAATGTTGGGAATTGCTCAATTCCTCACTCAAGGGTTTGCCGGAGGCAGCTCCGGCAACTTCCTTGAGCAAGCTCAAGTACCGCATCAGCCTGTCAACATGGTGATGCTGCCAGGTCGATTCAGTCGCCGTGACGAGTATACCTTAAGCTACTGGATTGCCGACCCTGAGGCAGTAACCCCTATACTTGCTCGCTATTTCGGAGCTGCTGCTAATACTTCAGCCGTGAATGCCGAACCAACTCCTCCTGCGACTCGGCTAAGAATTGCTGTAGTAAATAGTACGCATCAGCCTCGGATGGGAACAAAAGCTATGGCATTACTCAGCAATCGCGGCTTCACCAAGATTTACCTGCGTGACTTTAACATAACTGCCGCTTCACAACCATTAGCAAAGACGCTAATTATTGCACAGCATGGTAATCCAGAAGATGCTGTTGATGTGCAACGGATTCTTGGTCTTGGGCAGGTAGAAGTGGAATCAACTGGCGCTTTAGGAACAGATGTGACGGTGGTCGTGGGGACAGATATGAAATCCCGAAAGCTCGATAGGCAATAAGACTGATTTCAGTTACTATTTAGCCTGGCATTATGAGGATAAATTTTTTTGTACTGCAGCTTTCTATCGCCACACTTAAAGTCAGCCAAGAATTGTTTCAGCATAAATCTATTTTTCTCAAATTTATATTTTCCCAATGTACCACAATCACCTATATCGCCGTATTTCTGTGAGACGACGAGTTCATGAGTATTTTGATTGAATTTGGGAAGTCCAGTGATAAAGTTAGAGTTTTCCTGAGAAATTTGACGATAATTCAACTCAAATTGCGTCAAATCTAGGGGTTTGGTTTTCACTGTAGTAGAAGTCTCAGTATATAGGTAATATTCGTAGGTTGGTTGAGAAGCACTCAAATAACACTCAACTTGAACAATGTATTTTCCATCCGAAGCTCTGTAAAAGCTAGAGTGTTTTAATGCTGCTGGGTCAAAGCCTTGTGGACAAGCTTCTAAGGTTTCTATAACCTTTTGTTGAAGTTGTGATTTTAATTCTTGCGTTTTTTTGTAGTACACACTATTTTGAGGTATGCGATGCAAATCCTCTACTGCTTCCATGTACTGTTTATTCTTGACCAGCTTATCTATTTTCTTAAAGGCTTTTTCAGTTGGAAGAACAACTTTCAAAATTTCCCGATTTAGTGGCAAGCTACTTGTCTGGGTAGTAGGCCTTTTATTAAAGGACACATAACTAACTATGATTAATGGCAATCCTATAATAATTATCAATCTGCTTAAGACTTGCTTAATCATAAAAAACATCTTTTACTACAGTTTCCACTGAGAAAGCAAGACGACAAGACTAACTGAGGAGCGAAAAATGATGAGTTTGGGGCAGAGGCAGGGGGAGAAATTTAAACTAAATGAAATTCCTTCAAAGCTGGTAAAAAGTTTTCGTTTTCGTGGTTAGAGCGACTGAGTTTGATCAGCGCAAAGCGCTGTTCTGGAGTTAGGGTGGCCCATTGCTTAGGAGTAATTGTTATCCCAATTTCCTGATGAGCCGATGCTTGAACACTAGGATGTACCGTCGTTGCATCCATCCAGGCAGGATTTGTCTCAACAGGTAAATCAGTTGCCGTCTCCCCGACACGTTCTAGAACGAGACGTTGCAATAATGCTCGGTAGGCTTGAACTTCACTTGCTGTAGTACAAGGCAGCTCCACGAGTGCCTGACGCTCCTCTGGACTCAACCGATGCCACTGCGGCAATTTCAACTTGATTCCGCAGGTATCTAGCTTGAGACGAACCTGCATAGGGATACAGCGCAGCGATTCAACGAAGTCAGCTTCAAATTGAAAAAATTGAGCCATGAGAGAATGCAGCAAGTGTACCTATACCATAGTACCAGTTCGGTGGGATGAGGAATCTGTGGCAGTACCCATAGCTAGCAGTCTATGTGGCAATCGGCAGAATCTTACACAGCAAGCACAGGCAAGCCTAAACCATGTATTAGGATGCCCAGAATCTTGTTGAGGTTAGGCGAGATGTAATAGTCAGTCAGGTCAATTGATCCGGTCATATTCGTTAACTTGAGAAACTTCCAGATCTCGCCTGTTGTGACGGCTCCGTAGATGGCATCAATCGGCTGACCCTCCCGCTGATTAAAATGTTGAGCCACGACCATTCCTGCAATACACTGACCTAAGCCTGCTTTGATGTTTTCGTTCTTCGCTTCGGTGATCAGGATGACCGGAGCATTAATGGTAAGTTGCTCTTTTGAGCGACTGAGGATGTAGTCGCAGTAGCCAATCAACCCTTTTTCATCGTCTACATTAAATTCTGTGCCCGAAAATAGGCTGATTTGACCATTTGCCCGTCGTCGCACTTCCAGCAGCACCGGGGTAATAATCATCTCGGAACGGGCTTTCTCGGTGCTGATGGCGATCGCCAGTTGCACGGTTTCTTGCAGAGTTGTGTTGAGCAGATCGCTACCAATAACAGGCTCAACTGATGCAAACAGGTTGGGTTGTTCATCAATCTGTAACCCAAAGTCTTTCTTCAGCTTTTGAAGGGTGAAGTCACTGTATGCCATACGTTCCCCAAGTTGCCTGAGCCATCTCCATCATTATCACAGAGGCTAGAGAGTGAAGTTGTATTTAAAATCTCAACCTGAGAAATTCGGGGATGTAGAAACTCCGACCCGCTACAAGTAACGGTCGGGGTAGTTCATAGCACTCTTGTACTATAGAAGTGAGCAGTACAAACAATCATGAGAAAGAGCATGAGCCGTAAGATTCTATGCTTGGCAAGCTTAGCCTTCGTCGCAACATCTCTGTTAGCAACACCAGCATTTTCAGCATCGCTACAGAATCGGCAAAAGCTGTCGTCAGAGCTTTTGCCTGCTAGCAACAGCCGCAATTCGACACTAATCGCAGGTTTGTTTAACCTTGACATAGATATAAACAATCGGCATCACGATCGCTGGCGTGATCGAGATGACTACCGATAACATCGTGATCGCGACGATCGCTGGCGCGACGGAGACGACTACCGATGGCATCGCGATCACGACTATGACCGATAGTCTCAGAATTAAAAATCTTAAACAACTAACCCATCAACAAACTTGTCACCGGGAGATGTGACCTCCATAGTTTGTGTCGTCTGATACTGATTGGTACTTTGGCAATTTCTGCATATACTGTATCCGCGACATGCATAAATTTACATTTTTCATCTACCTAATGAGGTATTAGTAGAATAGGCTCTTTGCATAAATCGGCGAAGAGAAGCGTATAAGTGTTACAGACGTGCAAAACAAATAGACTTTTGCCAGTTGCTCATGCAGTATTTGGTACAACAAGATGAAATCGAAGCACATTAAACGCAAACCAACAAGGAGTCAGGACTTAAGTCACGGTGTGTCCAAGCAAGCTGACGTAACAGCTAGCGGTCAAGTGAATGCTCAAGCTAATAGATGGGTAGCTAATCAACCGATAAAACGTGTCAGTCCTATGACGTTTTCACAAAAAATGTATCAACCTAGCCTGTGTGAAATCGCAGCAGAATCTCAGCAGGCTTTAAAGGCTAATTCTTTAGAAGAAGTTAGAAAGCTATTGGAGAAGGTGATTGAGCTAGGTAATTAGCTGTTTACCAACTTGCTCTTTGCTTATACCCTCACTGAACGTTGTTCCTGCAAATAAGCAAAGACTGACTTATCTCCAATATCGGGTGGAATCGGCTGTATCACCTTGCGGAGTGCAAACACGACAAATAAAGCAGCCCAGCTAGCAAGCATTGCCCTTTCCCACTGAACTGGCAGAACATCCGCTAGATGTCCTAGTAGCAGCACTGGCACTAGCGGAGTCATGAGTTTAGTTTCTAGTCGATTAAAGCAAAAAGCCTCCTTGAAATAGATCCCAGTTAAAGCTGCAAATGTGAAGCCCACACCAAACAAGGCAACCGGGTGATTGTAAATGAATAGAGCTAGCGGTTCATGACTAGAGAGCGTCAATGCTAATGCAGTGACGCTACCGATTGCCCAAAAGATCTGAAGTAGCCGATGCAGTGCGGCTAAATAGATATGAATTGTAAACAGGCTAATACCTAATGCTAGGCAAAAACAGGCGTATAGAGGAGTTAGTGCTTGCCAAACAAATTGGTGGTTGTCCAGCAGCACTCCGAAGCTACCAATGGCAAAACTGATAGCAGCCGCTAGCAAGCCAGCACGGTAGATAATAACTCCAGAGCGATCGCTTTCTGTGATTGTAAATTCTCCAAACTGACCTTGATAGATCACTGGTTCAGACAGCTGTGCCTGAGTCATAGCTTCCTCCTATTGTTGCAGCTCAACTTGTACTTTAGATCCCCAGTCTAGCTGGAATTGGGATTGAGCATTACCCCCATTAACAGCGATTTCCACCCAGTTATGACTGCCGACCAGGGCGACAGGACTGCCAGGTGGAACGTCACTGTAAGTTTGACACCCTGATATAATGTTTAACCCCGCCGCTGCTACAGACCAAGTTTTGCCTTGAACATAAGTACCTGGAATGTTGGTAATTAAGTTGCCAAAGCGGTCAACATATTGAATACAACCAACAATGCCAATGTCTGTGTGAGTACATCCAGGGATAGGAAGCTGAACTAAAGTGGATGAAGCGATAGCTTGACCTAAGTGTTTTAACGAGACACCACTAGCCAGATGCGCTCCTACTGGCGCGAAAATGTCGCGTCCATGGAAAGTGGCACTAGGTTCAGGGGTTTTCCAGTAATTGGGGTTTGTCAGTTCCACAGCCGCGATCGCCTGCGATTGACTTAGCACCCCACTAAATAACCCGTTATCTGGTCCTACCAAGAATCCATCTGCCAATTCTACTGCCACGGCTCGTCTACTACTACCCACACCCGGATCGACAACAGCGACATGCACTGTCCCATGTGGGAAGTAGGGGTAGGCATTCATCAAACAAAACCGTGCCGTCGCAATGTCTTGAGGCGGAATCTGGTGTGTCAGATCTACCACAGTTATAGAGCAATTGACTTGGGCGATCGCTCCCTTCATCACCCCCACATACACGTCCCGCTCTCCAAAATCACTGAGAAGCGTCAGGAGCCTGTTTTGATACATCTGCTGCATATAAATCAGAGCGGTGGACAGTATTTTTTTAAAAATTAAAATTTT
>JAFAVL010000120.1 GCA_019242465.1 Chroococcidiopsidaceae cyanobacterium CP_BM_RX_35
GCGACTTCTGCCTCATGTCCAAATCCTTTACGATGATAGTTCTCAGAATGCTGGAGTGACCGTTTAAAGGCTTTCGTGTCCATGCAGTCGTTTCTCCTGAATTCAGTAGCGTTCCTACCCAATTTTAAGGTGCTAGGGGATTTATCCGTTGCCATCAATTGGCTCCAGTCTCAGCTGACTGTACAGCTGCAAAGCAGAGCGCCAGACGAGATAGCCTTGAGAATTTAAGTGTAGCCCGTCTGCCGTCAATTCGGGGTGGATACTCCCTTCGGTATCAGCGAAGAGGGGGTATAAATCGAGATAGTGGACGCCACTAGCCTTGGCGATCGCCAAAAGCTGCTGATTTAGCTTCTGAATCCGACCGTATTTGTGGTCACTCCCTGGTAACTCTGGCTCATCTTGTCGTGGCAGAATGGATTGGACAACAATCTGGGAACTGGGGTGAACTAGTTTTAAGTCTTGTAAAATCTCTTGCTGATTCGCCAAAATTGTCTCGTCACTCACCCCTTGGGCAAGATCGTTAGTGCCAATCAACACAAAGATGGTTTCAGGTTGAGTGCGGTCAAATAGGTGTAAACGCTCTAACACTCCTGCTGTTGTATCCCCAGCAATCCCCTGATTCAGCCAACTGCGTCCGGGTGGCAACATTTCTGGAGGGAAAAATTGGGTAATGGAGTTACCAACCAAGATGGTGAGATGCTTGGGTCGAGTCGTAGCTGCATTATCTGCCTCTCGACTCAGTAAGCTCAGCCTCTGCTGATAATTTGGCGGCTGATGGCGCCGTCCCAAACCAGGTATTGCTGTAAGTATTTTTCTTACAAAATTTAGCGGGTTTGTCAAGGTTTTCGAGGACATCAGTATTAGCTCAGCTTCGGCGTAGTTCGCCTCAGATTTTAACTCTGAGGACGAGAATAAGTGGCTAATGATACAACTTAGCTAATATCGTTCAGTGAAATTTAGCCCAGAGGCAAAATCCTCTCCATAACCTTGTTCACCATGTTCATTAATATCCATACCTTGGATTTCTTTTTCTGACTTGACGCGTAGACCAACTGTCACATCCAGAATTTTCAGTATTACTAAAGTACCAACCCCAGCTAGAAGATAGGTAATACCAACTGCTGCTAGCTGTTTTAAGACTTGGGACGGATTTCCAGAAAGCAAACCATCAACACCTGCTGGATTGACTGCTGTAGTAGCGAATATGCCCGTCAGAATCGCTCCTACAGTACCGCCTACTCCATGTACAGGGAAAGTGTCTAGGGAATCATCAAACTCCAGCCTTGCTCTCAAACTGACAGCAAAAAAGCAGCAGAGGGCAACAATGATACCAATGAGTAACGCCCCTAGCGGCGTGACTAATCCTGCTGATGGGGTAACGCCGACTAGTCCTGCAACTGCGCCAGAGGCAAGTCCTATGGCTGTCGGTTTACCCCCGCCACTCCAGGTTTCTAGCAGCGTCCAAGTCAAGGCTGCCCCAGCCGCAGCAGTATTTGTGGAGACAAACGCTACAGTTGCTAAAGAGCCAGAGGCTAAGGCATTACCTGAGTTAAAGCCAAGCCAACCAAACCACAGCAAGCCAGCGCCCAGCAAGATAAATGGGACATTGTGAGGTGCGGCAGGCTTAGTGGGATAGGTCTGTCGCGGACCTGTTACCCATGCTGCCACTAGTGCAGAAACTCCGGCACTAACATGCACAACCGTCCCACCAGCAAAGTCGAGCGCTCCGAATCCACCGTACTTGCCAATAAACCCACCTTTTGCCCACACCATATGAGCAATAGGGCAATAGATCAGCGTTGACCATAACAAGACAAACAAGAAGTAAGCGCGGAAGCTGACCCGTTCCACAATTGCCCCAGAAATGAGAGCCGGGGTGATGATGGCATACATAGCTTGATAGATGGTGAAGGCCTGATGGGGAATAGTCGGTGAGTAGGAGGTGATGTCGCTATAGTTTGGGTTTGCGGTATGAAGTGCATTCTCATAGACCATGTGGGGTAGATAGCCTGTACTATCTACATGACTCACGCCATTCAGCCCTAGCCATTGCAGTCCACCAATGAACGGGAGACCAGGTGAAAAAGAGAGACTATAACCCCACAGAACCCAGCTGACCCCTACCAAGGCCATGAGAATGAAGCTCATCATCATCGTATTCAGGACGTTGCGCTCACGCACAAATCCGCCATAGAAAAAAGCAAACCCTGGAGTCATTAGCAGTACGAGTGCTGCACACAGCAACACATATCCTGTATCTGCAGATGTTTGAGCATGAGCGATCGCATCAGGAGCCAATGATGGCTCAGCCAGCACATTGCCCATCAGAGGACCAGTCAGTAGTCCTAGTGTGAGCGCCACAGTCATTAAGACTTTCTGCAACACTTGTTTCTAACCTTTGATGTCAAGTGGTTCAATCTCACGAACCTTCATTGCATCAATTAGAAAACCATGATTCTGTATCAAAAAATACATTTAAGTCAATACAGAACTTACCAGTGTGGTTTCAAGGACAAATCCCTTGTTGTCCAGCAAAGATTGAGCTTAATCGACGAGGCTAATCACTAATTGCGCACCAATTGCAACAGCAAAATTACAGATGCCACTCTAAAACTTGCTAATTTTTCGGTAATCCTCACCAGGAAAATCAGCTAGGAATTGTGGCAGCTTTTAATTAACAGATCAAGGATTGGCATACCCGATTCCATTGCCAGTATTTCCACAATAAGTGCAACCTAAAACCTTTTCCAATGGCTCCAAAACA
>JAFAVL010000312.1 GCA_019242465.1 Chroococcidiopsidaceae cyanobacterium CP_BM_RX_35
TTCGCTAATACTTTAGATGCCCTCTTTGACAGTGACAGAAACGAAGAAGAGTGAATCTTCAGACCTTGATTGACGAACCCAAGTGCGATGAAATTCTCCGTCAACTTCGATGGCCTGAAGGTGTCAGATGTTTTGATTGTGAATCAAACCAAGTGGTGAAACGAGGGTTTGACGAAACTGAATTCTGGCGGCAACGCTACCAGTGCAAAGCTGGCTCTACTCGTTTTGATGACTTGAGTGACACGATTTTTGCCGATCACCATCAGCCTTTATGCACTTGGATAGGGTGTTTGTACTTAATGGGGTTGAATCTCTCCAATCACCAGATTGGTCAGGAACTGGACCTGAATCAGGACGATGTCCAACAAATGACAACTCAACTGCGCAGTGGGATTGTGCTGAAAAAGCCGAAAGTCCGGCTGACAGGGGAAGTTGAGTGCGACGAAATGTACCTGATTGCTGGACATAAAGGACTGCCAGAAGCGGTTAAATCTAAAGGACGAAAAGGACGTCGCCGTCGCCTAAAAGCTCTGGACTATTTATTAATCGCTATGAATTTGGAGTATCAGTTTGAGAGCTAAACACCAGCTCTAGAACACCACCTCTTTCGGTAGCGCGAGACCTGAATGCGAGTCCGCGCGATTTGTTCAGTTTTTAACAGTACCTATTGACTCGTGTTTATCGAGGCGTTCAAGTAAGCCTTGACTTTGACTCGACTCAACTTATGTACTAGGCGTTGTGCTTGGTGTTTATAGAGCGGGTGGGGCAAAAGACTGGGCAGATGATGCATTAAATCTCTTGCCGTGCCAATACTGCATCCCGTCGTTAGGGCAATTTCATGAGCACCTTCAAAAATTGCATCTGGAGTTGAGGCAGCCTCAATCTTTACCTGCCAATTGCGAGGAGCTAGTTCGCCTCGCTCGATGCGCTGAAGACTAAGGCTTGTTGCCAAAACGACTAGGCGCTCGCCGCCAGAGAGTCGAGTTTCATAGGAGGGCATGAACTTGGGTGACTCGTAAGTAGACTTTTGACAGAGGATTGGGAGCGTACCATAACCATACGCCACCTCAGACAACATTAATCCGTTTAAGGTATCGCCGGACTCGATTCTATATTCTGTCACTAAGACGGTCTGATGATAAAAGTGAAACAAGCTGAGAATGTTCTCACCAAAAGCTGCTGCTGCAAAGACTTCAGCTGATAGAGCAGAACTGCAAAGAACTCGAGCGTAGGGAAACAGGCGCGCCACATAGTTACTGAAACGCTGGTCATATGTCTGCAGCACCAGGTTAGTAGTTGAATTAGCAGCGTGAGCCATCAGACCAATTTCTAGATTTTCCAGATCGTCATCCATAGTCACGATGACAGTTTTGGCATTGGAAAGATTTACTTTAGCTAAGGCATCACCAATCCTGCTAATAACTAGTGGGATTTGGGGGAGTGGACCTAATTCAACCTCCGTTCTGCTAATTCCTACTACTGGTTGTTTGAGTTCTTGCAACAGAGCGGCGACTCTTTGACCTAGCGGACCTATCCCAATTAGCACAATATGGTTAGTTTGGGGGATTGGCAGACGCGGGGTGAGAAACTTTAACCTCGAGCTTAAGAGACTATCGGTTATGAGCGCGTACAACACACCGACGAAAGCTTCACCTGTTAATGTGAGCCCGAAGCTGAATAGACGCAACCACGATGGCATATGTTCGGCTGGTGCTGGCTGCGATGTAAATTTCACACTTCCGAATAAATCTCCGTAACCTCCTAGAAGCAAGACGGCAGGAGCATAAAGAGCCTCGACAGTGCTAATGTCGGGATAGTTCAGTCGATACAGAACGACTCCACATAGCCATAGGACGAATACTGTGATGCAGTAAATTGTGGCAATTTGCTGCATCCGATTCTGGCTGTGGAAGTTTGACTGCCAAAATTGATGCCACTTGCCAGTAAGATGGCGCGGTCTCACACTTCGGCGCAATCTATCCCAAAACCTTTGGGGAGTATGTGCGACCTTCGTCTCGGCAGATGGCGGAAGATTATCACTAAGCCTATCTACCACTTCAACAAAAATAAGAGTATCCCCTTCCTGCACTAATGTCTCTGGCTCCCACTCATGAAACTGTCTGGGTGGACCAGACGAGGCAGATGTGTGGCTGAGAATGCGACGAATCCTTGTATTCAAAGCTTGCACTTGGCGGCCAGTGCTCCAGGCATCTCCCGGTTGAATCTGATGCTTGGCTACTTTGAACAACTGTTCGTCCAGTTTGAAATATCCTATGGTATCAGCCCCAAGAGCTGCCAAGGCAAAGGCAGAAGCGGAAAGTTGATTCGGCTCAAAGGCAGCGAAATTACCTAGATTTTGACCTAAGAGTCGATTCAGTCTTTGTTTGTCCGAACGGACGAGCGGACGGATTTGGGGGTTTAACAGCCTTGCTGCTAGGGCAGCTTCCGTATTGACCCGCTCGCTGCCCGTTACCAAAAGGACGGCTCGACATTGCCGAATCCCAGCTTGCTCTAGAATATCTAACAGGCGACAGTCACCAATCACCAGCTCCTCCAATAGATTTGGGAGATCTGAAATCTCCCAGTGCTGGAGCTGCGCTATATCAATAGCAATGACGGTCGCGCCATACTCTTTAAGGACTGCTACACAATGCTGCCCCAAGCTACCAAGTCCGCAGACTAGAAACCGATTTAGTTCTGCTTGAGTACTCATGACAGAGCCTTTAAGCGATCCTCCTTAGTTGCCACTCAAGTAATGCGGCGGCCAGAAGCCGAGACAGAACCGGATACCGATCGACACTAACAAATTGTGAGACTTGTACCCAAGTGTAAGAAGCACATAAGACAAATTGTCTCTAATTGCGGCATCCTGCCAACCGCCTAGAAACAACACAACCGCATAGACCCCCTCGAGCTGGTGTAGCCCCGGTCGGGTATAGCTGACTGTGATTTTGGTACGGGCATCGGATTCGTTGACTACATGCTGTGGAAGAGTTATGGGACTTATTTGATACATATCTGCTTTTTTTAGAACTATCTGCAATACTCTCATGCTTTAGATAGATTCCACTATAACTCGCTCGCTTTATCGTAGTTTGTCAAAAGAGTCATTAGCTAGAAGGGCAAAATCAGCTTGGGTGCTTAGTGGTTAATTTTTGATTTAATTTTGGATATGAGTGTTCAGATTTTGACTT
>JAFAVL010000377.1 GCA_019242465.1 Chroococcidiopsidaceae cyanobacterium CP_BM_RX_35
GTAGGCCTAATTTGTGCTTGGCTTTCAAACTATACATCTTTCATGGTGCGTTCGCCTCCAGACTGGCGGGCTGTGCTTGCCCTTTCCAACTGGCGCTTTACTAATCTAACAACTTCCTCCCTCTCTGTCAACTACTCTGCTGGAAAATTTTTCCAACTACCTGAAACTCCTGTTATACGCGACTTTTGGGCTAGATTATTGCTGGATGTGACTCAAGGGAGCGGTTAAGTCGTGAACGCTATTGCTGTTTTGCCACCTTCGCTAGTGTTGGATCGGCTCTTGCATGACTGGCTATTAGAGGATATCGGTCGGGGCGATCGCACAACTCAGGGGTTGCTGGCAGGAGAAACCAGAACGGGGCAAGGAATATGGATAGCTAAAGCTCCAGGAATCATTGCTGGCTTGCCGATTGCCACTAGAGTGTTTCAGCTTTTAAACGCACAAATTAGCTTAAAAGCTATTGTCCCTGAAGGCGAATGGTGTACTCCGGGACAACCAGTGGCTGAGTTGCAAGGACCCCTTGAAGCGCTGCTAATGGGAGAACGGGTTGCTCTCAACCTCGCCATGCGCCTGAGTGGGATCGCTACCCTAACCCAGAAGTATGTTGAGCAAATTGCGGGGATGTCTGCTCAGTTGGTAGATACCCGTAAGACAACACCTGGGCTAAGACTTTTGGAAAAATACGCGACTCAGGTAGGGGGGGCAATCAATCATCGTGTCGGGCTAGACGATGCAGTGATGATTAAAGACAACCATATTGCCGCAGCAGGTGGAATCGGCATCGCGATCGCCCGCATTCGTCAGTCCCTCCCCTATCCCCTCACAGTAGAAGTCGAAACAGAAAGCCTAGAGCAAGTGCATGAAGCCTTGCAGCATGAAGCTGACATCATCATGTTAGATAATATGACACCCAACCTAATGCGTCAGGCAGTACAGCTAATTCGTCACCACAACAGTAAGGTCAAAATTGAAGCCTCAGGCAACATTACTCTAGAAACAATTCGTGCCGTAGCGGAAACTGGTGTGGACTATATTTCTAGCAGTGCCCCGATGACTCAATCAAGCTGGCTGGATTTGAGTATGAGGATAGACACAGGTACCATGGAAGTAGAGAAATCTTCTAAGTCCCTCACCGGACTTTTTTAATGAACGCCACACTAGAACAACTGAAACACAAGTTTAAGCAGGCTTTAGTCGCCGCTTTTGGCGCTGAATACGCTGGGGTAGATCCAATATTAGTACCTGCTAGCAATCCTAAGTTTGGCGACTACCAATCAAATATCGCCTTATCCATAAATAAGCAGTTAGGGCAGTCACCGCGAGCAACGGCAGACCAACTCGTTAAACATCTCAAAGTCGGTGATCTTTGTGAAACTCCAACTGTAGCGGGTCCAGGTTTCATCAACATAGTTCTCAAAACAAGCTATCTAGAGGCACAAATTAAAGCGGCTCAAGCCGATACCCGTTTAGGAGTAGCACCGACAAAAAATCCCAAACGGACGATTGTAGATTATCCTAGTCCCAACATCGCCAAGGAGATGCATGTTGGTCATCTGCGCCCAGCCGTGATTGGAGACAGCATTTCCAGAATCCTAGAATTTCTGGGTCATGATGTGTTGCGAATCAGCCATGTGGGAGACTGGGGCACTCCCTTTGGGATGCTAATCGCCCACCTGCAACAGGCATATCCAGAAGCTCTAAGGACAACAGAGACATTAGATTTAGGAGATTTATCTACGTTTTATCGTCAGGCAAAAAAGCGGTTTGACGAGGACGAGAATTTTCGCGAAGCAGCTCGGCTAGCTGTAGTGAAGCTACAGGCAGGAGACGAAGAAACCCTCCTTGCCTGGAAAATTGTTTGTGCTTTATCTAGTCGCGCCTACCAGGTCACTTATGATTTGCTGGGGATTGCTCCCTTTATTGAACGAGGTGAATCCTTTTACAACCCATTACTACCGGGAGTTGTGCAGGATCTAGAAACAGCAGGATTGCTGGTGGAAGATCAAGGAGCGAAATGTGTATTTCTGGAAGGCTTCACAAATAAAGAGGGTAATCCGCTGCCCCTAATTATTCAAAAATCTGACGGAGGCTATAACTATGCTACGACAGACCTAGCAGCAATCCGTTATCGTCTTCAAGTAGATAAAGCTCAACGGGTGATCTACCCTGTTGGTGCAGAGCAAACTAACCACTTTACTCAAATCTTTCAGGTAGGACGAAGGGCAGGTTGGATTACAGATGACGTGGAATTTATCCACGCTCCTTTTGGTTTAGTGCTAGGGGAAGATAGTAAGAAGCTGAAAACTCGCGCTGGGGAAACGGTGCGACTACGGGATTTGCTAGATGAAGCGATCGCCCGTGCCCGTGGCGATTTAGAAGCCAGGTTACAGGAAGAAAGTCGCCAGGAGACTGAAGAATTTAAAGCTGCCGTTGCCCAAGCGGTTGGTATCAGTGCTGTCAAATATACCGATTTGAGCCAAAACCGTACCAGTAACTATACTTTCAGCTATGACAAAATGCTGAATCTTCAGGGCAACACAGCACCTTATTTGATGTACGCCTATGTCCGAATCCAGGGGATTAGCCGCAAAGGACAGATTGACTTCGAGCAACTAGGGACAGATGCCAAAATTCTGCTAAAAGAAGAAACTGAATTAGCGCTCGCCAAGCATCTATTGCAACTCAGTGAGATTCTCGGTTATGTCGAGGCAGATTTACTCCCCAGTCGCCTTTGTCAATATCTATTTGAATTGAGCCAAAAGTTTAACCAATTCTACGATCAGTGTCCTGTCCTTTCAGCAGCGGAACCTATACGAACATCTCGATTAGTTCTGTGTGACCTGACGGCTAGAACTCTGAAACTAGGATTATCTTTACTGGGAATTTCTGTAATTGAGCGGATGTAGAAAAAAAGGGTAATGTGAACTCTCCTTCAGGATGGTGTTATGGAGCAATGGTTAAGATTACTACTTCAGTGGGCAGTAGAATTTGCACCTGTCATTACCGTTTTA
>JAFAVL010000488.1 GCA_019242465.1 Chroococcidiopsidaceae cyanobacterium CP_BM_RX_35
TTATTTTCTAAAAGGTTAAGTACGACCAGATCGGCGTCGCGGTAAAGTTGCACTAGCTCTGGCCAGGGGTAAAATTTGCGGGACATATTAACAGGCATCCTCTGGGGAAATAGCTTTGCTAGAGCAGGGACATCTTGGGAAAAACCGCTAATTTTCACGTCAATGTCTAGATCTTTAGTCACATCAGCGAGGGTTCGGTAGTCTCGATATTCTAGTCCGACGCTGGCAATTACCGGACGCGGCTTATTTGGTGAAACCGGACCTGGTGTGAAGAAAGCCGTGTCTGTCTGCTCTAACATCATGCAGATACGAGTTTCAGGTAGACCTAGATAGCGTCGGAGGAAGTCAACTTGAGTTCGAGCGTTAGTGACAAATAGGTCAATTTGGCTCGATGCAGGGAATAGCTTTAACGCCACCCGACCACGCGGTCGGTCAAGGCTGTGGATAAAAACAACAATTCTAGGTCTTGAGTGCTTACTACCACAGAGAGTAGCTACAGGAATGCCAATATCTTCACCGCTACAGAATACCAAGTCCTTACTAGTCAGCTGTGAGGACAAGGTACGAGCCAGTGCCCACTGCTCAGGACGACTAATGAGCTGAGCCAGTATTCTGTCTACAGGTAAAATCTGCTGTTCTCCTGGTCGGTGGATAACGGCTCCATCAAGTTGTTGGCTAACCTGCCAAAGTACGTGTCGGGGGCACTTACGAACCTGAGCTTCTCGGTCAATACCTTCTAGGTCAATGGAACGACCCAACGCTAAGTGATAATTTAGTGTTTTCATAAAAACCTCCTCGCGGCGGAAACCCCGTACCCTCGTGATCGGGGAGGATCAGCAGGCACCAAGAGAGTGCCAGTGTAGTTTTGACTGGTGCATATTACAGCTAACATTATGTGAAATTAGGTCATCTGCTATGTCTATTGCCTAAGGATATATGGTGCCTAAAATACTTTAGAGTGAGGAAGGTAAGTACGATCGCCTCAAAAACCTCTGCCAAACTCGTTTGGCTGAGGTTTTTGGTGGGTCAATCAATAGACGAAACGTAGAGAGTACCCCAATATGCACTTAAGTGAAATCACCCACCCCAACCAGTTGCATGGTTTGTCGATTCGCCAACTACAGCAAGTTGCCCGTCAAATTCGGGAAAAGCATCTGCAGACTGTGGCGGAGAGCGGCGGCCATCTCGGTCCAGGGTTAGGTGTGGTGGAACTGACGCTAGCGCTTTACCAGACTCTAGACTTAGATCGCGATAAAGTCATCTGGGATGTAGGTCACCAAGCCTATCCACATAAGCTGCTGACTGGTCGTTACAGTCGCTTCCATACCCTACGGCAAAAAGGTGGCATTGCTGGCTATCTCAAACGGTGTGAAAGCAAATTCGATTCTTTTGGTGCTGGTCATGCTTCGACTAGTATCTCGGCTGCGTTAGGTATGGCTTTGGCACGAGACTTTAACGGCGAAAAGTTCAAAGTCGTAGCAGTGATCGGTGACGGTGCCCTGACTGGTGGTATGGCACTAGAAGCGATTAACCATGCTGGCCACTTGCCCAAAACTAATCTGCTTGTTGTGCTAAATGACAACGAGATGTCAATTTCACCCAATGTCGGTGCGATTTCTCGCCATCTCAATAAGATGCGTCTCAGTCCGCCAGTTCAGTTTCTCTCTGAAAACCTGCAAGAACAGGTCAAGCAACTTCCCTTTGTCGGTGATTCCCTATCTCCAGAGCTGGGACGCTTAAAGGAAGGGATGAAGCGTCTGGCGGTACCAAAGGTGGGCGCAGTGTTTGAGGAACTGGGCTTCACCTACATGGGACCTGTAGATGGTCACAATTTGGCAGAACTGATTGCGACTTTCGAGCAGGCACATCAATATACTGGTCCAGTACTGGTGCATGTGGCAACGGTCAAAGGCAAAGGCTATGAGATTGCTGAAAATGACAAGGTAGGCTATCACGCTCAGACCCCGTTCAATCTCACAACTGGTAAAGCTGTTCCTGCAAGCTCACCTAAGCCTCCCGGCTATTCCAAAGTCTTTGCTCACGCCCTAGTCAAACTGGCAGAAAACAATCCCAAAATTATTGGCATCACTGCCGCAATGGCAACTGGTACAGGTCTAGATAAACTCCAGGCTAAGCTGCCCCAGCAATACATTGATGTTGGGATTGCCGAGCAACACGCCGTTACCTTAGCAGCTGGCTTAGCCTGTGAAGGAATGCGCCCAGTTGCCGCCATCTATTCCACTTTCTTGCAGCGTGCCTACGACCAGATCAGCCACGATGTCTGCATCCAAAACCTACCTGTCTTCTTCTGCCTAGATAGAGCCGGAATTGTTGGTGCCGATGGTCCCACCCACCAGGGAATGTACGACATTGCCTATCTGCGTTGCCTCCCTAACATGGTGCTGATGGCTCCCAAAGATGAAGCTGAACTGCAACAGATGGTGGCGACTGGCGTCAACTACACAGATGGTCCGATTGCCATGCGATATCCGCGCGGTAACGGCTACGGTGTGCCACTCATGGAAGAAGGCTGGGAACCACTGCCGATTGGTAAGGGTGAAATCTTAAGACAAGGAGATGATGTGCTTCTGGTGGGCTTTGGCTCAATGGTCTATCCAGCTATGCAGGTGGCTGAGATTCTCAGCGAACACGGGATTGAAGCTAGCGTCATCAACGCCCGGTTTGCTAAGCCCCTCGATACTGAGTTGATTCTGCCTTTGGCAAAGCGCATCGGTCGGGTTGTCACTCTAGAAGAAGGCTGTCTTATGGGCGGCTTTGGTTCAGCTGTTGCCGAAGCACTACTGGATGCAAATGTGGTAGTGCCAGTCAAGCGAATTGGCATCCCCGATGTACTGGTCGATCATGCCAAGCCAGATGAATCTAAGGCAGCACTAGGGCTAACCAGCCCACAAATGGCTGAGCAGGTGTTGCAAGCTTTCTTCAGCAACCAACTCTCAACTGTCAGCTAATCAATGGGGAATTTTGGATTAGACTGAGAGCTAAAACTCATTCCCTACAATTTTTATGACTTCTTCCACAACCCAGGTATACCCAGTCATTTGGAACCAAGACTCAGTCTTACTGATCGACCAAACGCGGCTGCCTGCCGAGTATACGTTCGTCGAAATTAGTTGCTGTAAAGATATGGCACGGGCAATTAAAACCATGATTGTCCGAGGGGCACCGGCAATTGGCGTGGCAGCGGCTTACGGGGTCTACCTGGGAGCGCGGGAGATTCAAACGACGGAGCGAGAGCAATTCTTGAGTCAGTTGGAGGAAGTGGCTAAGCTCTTAAGATCAACTCGTCCTACGGCAGTTAATCTGTTTTGGGCAATCGGACGGATGTTGAAAACTGCTTACGAGTCGCTTGGGACGGTAAATGACATTAAAGCGATTTTGCTAGAGACAGCTCAGACAATTAATTTGGAAGATTTGCAAACTTGCCAAGAAATTGGCGACCACGGTTTGCAAGTTTTACCAAGTACCCCAGAACAACTGAGAATTATGACTCACTGCAACGCCGGAGCCCTAGCAACGGCTGGTTACGGTACAGCTTTGGGAGTTGTACGTTCTGCTTGGCGTGAAGGTCGATTGGCAAGAGTCTACGCAGGAGAAACCCGCCCCCGTTTGCAGGGGGCAAAATTGACCGCTTGGGAATGTGTCCAGGAGGGCATTCCAGTTACTCTCATTACCGACAGCATGGCAGCCCACTGTATGAAACGAGGTCTAATTGATGCTGTCGTTGTCGGTGCCGATCGCATTGCTACCAATGGTGATACTGCCAATAAGATTGGTACTTACAGTCTGGCACTGATTGCGAAGGCTCATGATATCCCCTTCTTTGTAGCCGCTCCCCTATCGACAATTGATTTTGAGTTATCAACTGGGAGCCAAATTCCCATTGAAGAGCGCGATCCAGCTGAAATTTATCAGGTTGGTAAGACAATCCTGACTCCAGAAAGAAACGTAGAGTTCTACAATCCAGCATTTGATGTCACGCCTGCTGAATTGATTAAAGCCATCATTACCGAGGATGGTGTCTACGCTCCAAAACAGTTGCGGGAGCATTCAAAAGCCAAGCAAGTTGTTCCTTGACTATTCGCATTATGAAGTTGAAGTAGGAGTATAGCCAGGAAATTGGACTTTGTCGGATGTGACGCGATCACGACTCCCCGGAAAGGCTGGAGCCTGTATAGGTTTCGCCCGCTCTTTGAAGGCTTCTAGAATCGCGTCACGAGCAGATGCTTCTGAAAGCCCCAGCAAATCGATATATGCAATTGGTCCTAGAAGTCCAGTTGGCTTGCACTCTCGAACCCGAATCGGGATCATTATCCTCTTTAGACTTTGTGGATCAAGTTTGAATGCAGCTGCCCATTCTGGCTGTGTGTAGGTAGCCCTAAGATAGTCTTCCGACAAAACGGCGATAGTTCTTTCCGTGTTCTCAGTTGCTCGCTGCATGTCCAGAATAAAATTTCCACCCGGTCGAAAATCCCAAGATTGAATTACAACTGAGTAGCCTGCCTCTTCCAAAGTCCAAGCTATCCATTCTGCCCAGTGCTTGTCTGCTCTGTTGTAGCTGATGAAAAAGTTTTTTCTTCCTTCAGAACTTAATAAGGCATCAGGGGAATCATTAGGTACTTCTATTTGCTTCCACGAAAGACTTTCAGTTATAGATGTTTGTGGAATTTGTTCCTCATGCGCAGCGTTGTAGTTGTGGATAATCTGAGCATTTTTACCTGCTGATATATTTCCAGCATTTATCGTACCGCCATTTTGGTAAATACCTTCGTTCGAGATGTTTGGATTCACGGTTAGTCCTCTCTTGATAGTGACAATGCTGTACCATTTGGCTTCGTATCTGCAACAGATGAATTGATGAAACGGCCTACTGGCAAGGCTCTCACAATCCAAAATCCTAAATGGTATGGTTACCTATCTATCTGTCCCAGCTGCGCTGGTTGCTGCTTTGTTAGAGATAGCATGCAATACACTAGATTGTGAACCAACAGCGAGGTTCTCAGCACTCAAAGAGCCACCAGAGACAATCACACCATTATTAAGAATTGCTGCTCGCCGCTCCTTTAACTCAGAGGTGTCGATGTTCTTAGCATCCAAGAAGTTGATAATCTGATTTAAGATTTCGCGCTCAATAACCTTCACATACATCTCTTTATCCAGCATCTGAAAATATTGCTGATACTTTGAAGAGCTGGCAGTTTCTCGCACGCTGTTAGTTGCTCCGTAATCAAAGGTAGGATCTTCGCGAATTAGACGCAGGATATCCCGACGTTTGTTTGCTAGCCGCGAAGGTCTCAAGATTCTAAAAAAGACTGCCAGTGGTGCAAAGGGCCAGAGGAATATAGTTTTGATTGCTGATTGCCCTACAAGCTCCAACTGCTGCCGCAGTGTCGGTCTTAGTTGGAATTTGTCAACCATATGGTACTCCTCCTTAAGAGGAGGCAGCAGAAAGTAACTGGCCTCCGCAAACAAATTTTGACCGATTCTGGAAAATCTCAGGAAGATTGAGAGAACAAGCTCCCCACTCCAGCTAATGACTCGAAAGCATTTGTAATGACGAGTAGTAGATTGGGATGTATTCTCAACAAATGCTTGGATAAGTGAAGGCTCCACCAAAACTCGTGGACGTTTGAAGGGATCTGGGATAAATCGTCTGTCATCCCTAATCCTCCGTCCATGCACACACAACCGATCCTCAATACTCAAGCCTTTCAACTCAAGGCCCTTAATGCCCTTTGTAACCTGTTCATACAAATCTTGTATTTGAAAGGGGAGGGGGTTGAGAATTTGTCCACCCATCTCCTCCTTACCTTGGTTAAGATTCAGGGCAAAAGACCAGCCGCCAATATTAGAACCGGAACCAACGAACGGTGAAAATCCACTACAGATGATAACATTACTATTCTCGATACTAGCAATCTCTTGAAGTTTATTTTTAAGATTCTCATCAAGATGAGGCGTGACAGCGTCTGGATCGAAGTTACCCATCAGCAAAAACTTCGCAACCACTTTGTAATAGCTGGTCCACGCATGGGAATAGACAATAGTACAGGCAATAACGTAGAAGAGGTAGAAGAGAATTAGGGCTCTAGGAATCAAAATCAGAAGAATTGTCAGCACGAACAGTAGCGTGAGCCAATTATCACGGCTTATCTTACCTCTTTGAGCTGCACAGCAATGTTTGACTACGGTAGGCAGATCTATACCATAGGATGTCCCAATTGCTTTGTACTCTTCTTCAATTACTTCCCTGATTACTTGCTCAGAAAACTTCTCGTCAAGGTAGGCGGCAGCGCAGAGATAGCGTGTCGCTTCCGTCTTTTTGAAACTCATTAATATTCACCCTTGTGAACCATTATTTACTTATCTGGCGCCAATTTAGAACTTACGGAGAAATTCACAAAAGTTATAACTAAAGGCAGCTTATAACTTTACTTATTTGTGAAAGCCCAAGTTGACCGTGAATAGTTAAACGCTGCAAGGTTGTTAATTATGTTAGCAAAATTAGATTGTATTAGAACGATTTTGTTGCTAAAAAGGTGCACTGAAGAAGCACAGTTGAATATATAAATTGTTAGAATTACTAAGCTAAGCAAGACTTTTTTTAAGGATTTAGTGTACAAAATACTTGTCAGATTAAAGTTTAGTAGCACGAAAAAAACTTAAAATATAGCAATCTGCGCCAGGAACGGTTCCGGACGAGCGCTGGAGTTTATCAGGTTGGTAAGACAATCCTGACCCTAGAAGGAGTAGAGTTCTACAATCCAGCATTTGATGTCACGCCTGCTGAATTGATCACAGCCATCATTACCGAGGATGGTGTCTACGCTCCAAGTCAGTTGTAGGAGCGTTGTCAAGCGAAGCAAGTTGTTTAGTTAGAGAAACTTATCTCCATGTATGCCCTTGTGTCACGCGACAAAATTCAACTACCCCCAGGCACTGTGATGCGAATGCCAGGCTCCTGGCAAGACTATCGCATCTTATGTAAGAGCCGGGGAGATTCCTCCATTCCTCGGATTAAATACCGTCCTGGAGAAATTCTGCTGATGTCTCCACTCCCTAAGCACGGAAGGGATGCCAATATCTTAGCTGATGTCGTGAAAGCGTTGCTAGACCAACGTGATCGCAATTATGAAGCCTTCACTCCCATCACGATGGAGCTGCCAGAAGCAGGGGGCATTGAGCCAGATTACTGCTTCTACATTGATAACTGGCAAGCAGTGGTCGGGCGAGATCGATTGCAGTGGGGTACAGATCCATCCCCTGACTTAGTCATAGAAATTGATGTCACAACGTACACGGATGCCAACGACTATGCTTTGTATCTGGTGCCCGAAGTTTGGTTGCTGAAACGCAGTCAACTTGTCATCTACAGTTTACAGGAAGGTCAATACCAACTACAAACAACCAGCCGCTACTTTCTTGGTATTGATTTGCCAGCAATTGTGACTCAATGCCTACAGGCTGCTAGTGATCGCGGCACTGGAGTTGCTGTTCGAGAATTACGTCAACGTTTGTCTAAGGGGGCAAACTCATAAACCCAGCACAAATGACAACGCTAGGTCTAGCATGGAAGAAATAGCGTGAGGTGAAAAAATGGCTCATCTCAGTCAACGTCGCTCTGAAAATGTGAGTGGCGACTTCTATGTCGATCGCACCTGTATTGACTGTGATACCTGCCGTTGGATGACTCCAGAGGTATTTTATCGGGCAGGAGATCGGTCTGCTGTCTATCATCAACCTGCTAACGAAACCGAAAGACTGCGAGCCATGCAGGCTCTCTTAGCCTGTCCTACTGCGTCCATCGGGACAGTAGAAAAGCCAACTGATATCAAAGTGGCTCAGCTTAGTTTTCCCATCCCAATCGCCGAAAATGTTTACCACTGCGGCTACCATTCAGAAAACTCTTACGGTGCTGCTAGCTACTTAATTCAACGCCCTGAGGGTAACGTGTTGGTTGATTCTCCCCGTTGGGCACCTCCTCTAGTCAAACGTCTTGAGGAGCTGGGGGAGATTCGCTATATGTACCTAACTCACAGGGATGATGTGGCAGATCATCAAAAGTTTCAGGAACATTTTGGCTGTGATCGCATCCTCCACATCGACGATATCTCTGCTGGAACGCGGAACGTCGAGATTCAACTAACTGGCTCAGAACCCTTTGCCTTAGAGGCTGACTTGTTAATTATTCCAGTCCCTGGTCACACTAAAGGTCACACTGTTCTGCTCTACAAAAACAAGTTTTTATTCACTGGCGACCATCTTGCCTGGTCAAGCCAGCTTAACCAACTGGCTGCTTTTCGCGAGGTTTGCTGGTACTCCTGGTCAAAACAAATTCAATCAATGTGCCAATTGGCTAATTATACCTTTGAATGGGTGCTACCAGGTCACGGACGGCGCTACCACACCGATGCTGAAACTATGAGTCACCAAATGCATCAATGTATAGAGTGGATGCAATCACAATAAATACATGAAGCAGATGTATGCGCTCAG
>JAFAVL010000493.1 GCA_019242465.1 Chroococcidiopsidaceae cyanobacterium CP_BM_RX_35
GCTCTTGTGGTAAGCAGTTAAGCGAACAGGTAGAAGCAATACTCGAAAAGCTCTTTGCTGTCCGTTATGGAGAAGCAGATGCTCTAACAACCTTCCCTCTTGCTCATAATAACCAAGAGGCAAAAAGCCGCAACTGGCCAGGTCGGATTCCCCCAGTCACAGATACTAAGATGATTGTGGCCTGGAATAGTCTGATGATTTCAGGACTGGCAAGGGCTTATGGAGTCTTCAGAAAACCAGAGTATCTGTCTCAAGCAGCCCGCGCTGCGAATTTCATCCTAGATAATCAGTGGGTGGACAAACGTTTCCACCGGCTCAATTACGCATCTACACCATCTGTACCAGCACAGTCCGAAGACTATGCCCTCTTCATCAAAGCCCTGCTAGATCTCCATGCTTGCGCTCCTGACCAAAGTTACTGGCGGTTGAAGGCGATCGCCGTCCAATCGGAGTTTGATGAATTCCTCTGGAGTGTGGAACTAGGAGGGTACTACAACACGACTAGTGATGTTAGTCAGGAGCTAATCGTGCGGGAGCGCAGCTATGCCGACAATGCTACACCAGCGGCTAACGGTATAGCTATTTCCAACCTCGTTCGCCTAGCTTTACTGACGGAAAATCTCAGCTACCTCGACCGAGCCGAACAAGCTCTTCAAGCTTTTAGCAGTATTATGCACAAGGCTCCTCAAGCCTGTCCTAGCCTATTTACAGCTTTAGATTGGTATCGCTACTGTACTTTGGTGCGTGGTAAGGCTGAAGTTCTGAACTCTTTAATCTCTCAATATCTACCTGCCTCTGTCTTTGCTCTAACCGACGAGCTACCAGAAGCAGCTGTAGGATTAGTTTGTCAAGGTCTTTCATGCCTTGCCCCCGCTCTGAGTGCCGTTCAGTTATGGGAGCAAGTGCAGCAAAGTCAGATTAGGAAGTCGGTTTAGGAGTCGGTTCAACTATCGGCTGACTCGGCGGGATTCCCTCCACTGTCACCAGCGCTTCCATAACTGACTTGACGATTGGTGCTGCCACAGTAGCACCAAAGACGTTGCCTCTAGGCTCGTCTACTACTGCTAAAACGACATAGCGGGGAGACTCTACAGGAATAATGCCAATGAAGCTGACGATTTGCGCATTGCTATAGCCACCGCCATGGGAACTAGCTTTTTGGGCTGTACCAGTTTTGCCAGCAATGCGATAGCCAGGAATCTGCGCTGGCGTTCCCGTTCCTACTTGGACTACCTTCTCCATCATCTCCACTACAGTTTGTGTTGTTTTTGGAGAAAAAACTTGTTGTACAGCTGGAAGTGGGGGTTGCCAAGCTAGAGTTCCTTTGCTATCAACCAATCCCTGGACTATGTGAGGCATCACTAACTTCCCACCATTGGCTAAAGCGCCGTGCAACTGCACCAACTGCAGGGGTGTGAGGGAAATTCCCTGACCAAAGGCAGCAGTTGCTGGTTGAATGGGGGAGGAAATGAATTGCTTGCGATCTGTTAAGTGACTTTTCGCTGCAAAAGGCAAATCTGTAGCGAGGGTTTGCCCCAGTCCTAGCCGCTTCAGCCAGTTGTAGTAATCTGCTGGCTGCATTTGTTGCATAACTTGCACCATACCAACGTTGCTAGAGTATTGCAGAATCTGCGATATGTCTAACAGCCCGTGATGTTCCCCTTCCGCATTTCTGATTGTCCATCCTCCCACTTTAATCTGACCAGAGTCTTCAAACTGACTACTGGGTTTGATCGCTCCAGTTTCTAGGGCAATTGCCACATTTAAGGGCTTGAACGTCGAGCCTGGTTCATAAAGTTCTGACAATGCCCAATTTTGGAATAATTTCAGATCGGACTTATAGTACTCATTCGGATCGTAGGAAGGTTCGGAAACCATAGTCAATATAGAACCATCGCGCGCATCCATCACCACTACACTGCCGCGCTTGGCGCCGAACTGCTGTAGTTGTTGATTAAGGCTGGACTGCGCAATCCGCTGTAGGCCACTATCTAGAGTCAATTGCAGCTGCAAGCCATCGCTTTGCAGGAATTCTGGTGGAGCCCGGTCAGGCATTAAGGCTCCGATCCCTGTTTTACTTAGCTGTATCGTCTGCTCAGGACGTTCTAGTAACTTTTCCTGACTGTACTCTATGCCAGCCTGACCGCGACGGTTCGCATCGACGTATCCCACTAAATCAGCAGCTAGGCTCTGCTGCGGGTAGAGACGAGAATAGTGTTGAATTAACTCTAGACCATTGGCGTGGAGATTCGAGATTTGAGCTGCAATCTCTTCTGGTAGAGCTAGAGCTACCTTAATACCGCTGTCATGGGCTCTAAATTGCTTGAGTAGCTCAGCATACGAGCGGTTGAGAATTGCTGCCAATCGGTTGGCGATCGCTTCTTTGGACCCTTTAAATAGCTTGGGATGAGCGTACAACGTATACACGGGCTGGTCGAGCGCTAACACGCTCCCAGCACGATCCACTATAGGACGCCGGGGAATAAATGGTCGTAGATAGACCATCTGTTGCTGTCGAGCTTTCTCTAGTAGCATGGGTCCCTGTCGAATTTGCAACTGATACAAGTTCCAAGCAAGTCCCAACACCCCAGCAAGTAATACACACCAAACAAGCAGCAGGCGGCATCTGGGTAGCCTTGAGCCTCTGATCTTGTTATTTGCTAGTTGCTTCTTCCTCAAGGGGGGACGATGGAGAGCGCGTCGTGTTTCTAAGCGAGTCACTACACTTTTTACCTCATAGTTCAAATCCCATCTTTTTCCCTACTCCCTTGCACTAGTATCCTAGTGGAGTTGCAGTTGACTGTTGTGGTCGGTGAGACGGCTGAGTAGGAGGAACCGTAATATTAGAACTCTTTGGCTCTGGCAGGAAAATGACTTGAGCCGGATTGGGTGGTGTCAGCCCCATTTCTGGTTTTTCAGCTTGCCCCGCTATATGGTGTTTTAACTCCTCGCTCTCCGTCATCAGTTGGCGCTCGTTGCGTTGTAGTAAAACGAGCTTGCGGTAAGCCTGATTCCAACCGTGCTGATAATAAACTGTCCATCCGTAAGCTGTTAGTGTCGCCGCTACTAACACGAACGTCACGACGGAAACGCGCCGCTGCCAAGCACTCAACCTTAACAGCCGGGGTGGAGTTGCTTGAGAACTAGGCAGAATTGTGACAGTTTTACCACTAGATTTGAGACTGCTGAGTAAGCTGAGCCGACTCGTCGCTTCGGTATTAGATGGGGTAATTGTCGCTCTTGATGAAACTTGTCGCCTACGGATAGGAACAGCAGATTTTGATGTAACAACCATAGTCTTCACAGCTCGTGATGATCGCCCCTATCCTACCACCAACTTTACAAAGCTATGCCTTCAGGGGGAAGAGATGAGAAGGCGGTGTTAGTTTATGCTGATACAAACCTTAAGGTTTTCGTGCTTAGAAGGGTAGAGTACTGGGTTGGAGATGTCGCTGAAAGCTAATTAAAGCCATCCTTAAGAGACATCTTCTAGGGGCTGTTGGTAAATTGAAAGATTCAAATTTCGCGCCCATGCCTCTGTAGAAAAAGCAGTAAATGCGGTATCGTAATCAACGAGCGGCTCATTATTCTTGCCGCAATTGGTGAAACGAGGAGTTATGAAAAGAAAAATCTTGACTTTCGCTTTGGCATTCAGCCTGTTGAGTGGTCTGATAGCGTCTTGTGGTGGTGGTGATAATGGTGGTGGCTCTAGCGCGTCACCTTCAGACACATCTAGTCCATCTTCTTCTACTAGTGCATCTCCCTCAGAATCTGGTGGCAGCATGTCTTCTCCATCAGGTGGTGGTAGCATGTCTCCATCTAGTTCGCCCTCAAGCTCTTCATCGCCCTCAAGCTCTTGATCTTAATACTACAAGTCTTGACAGGTACTGGGCGATAGATAGCAGACCAACGCTTTATCCAGCCTCTCTCCGCCAGAGATGTAGTAGAGTGATTTATAGGTCGGTGTCAGTCATAAATGATATGGCACCGATCTTTTTGGATTTAACCGATTCGACAGCAGTATCAGTGCTGCTTGCCCCAACCCTTGTCAGGACAAACAACACTGTGTGCCGATTCAGTACGAATTTTAAAATTTAAAGCATAACCCCGGCTGTTTGTATGTTTGGCAAATTCATCTGCCAGTTTGGTTGGAGTGTTTGTGCTGGCGTTCTCATGCAGTTAATGCCAGTTGGTGTGCTGTCTGCTCTGTGCTTGCCGCCGCCAGGGGATATACCAGAAGAAATTCTCAGGACAGAGATTATCACTCAAGCGCGATCGCCCGTTAATGGCAAACCACTTACCGCTGCTGAGTATGTGCAGTTGCAAACTCAGATCTCAATCAGTTCATCTGCACCAACACTGAGTTCAGATGTGCGGCAAAACATTTTCCTGCTTCGCCTATTGAAACTGATTCGTACCTTTGCACCTTTTCTACCACTACCTAAGTAGGGATGAGCGATGGAAGTGAATTCCAGCTGGCCTCAACGCTTAACTACAAACTATGACAATTTTAATAAAATTTTGCAAAAATATATAAATAGCATATGTAAGAAGTATGCAAAGATTTAATGAATTTATTCCAGGTAGCTCCATGTCTGTAAACATTGCCTTTGAACAGGTTGACCGCATTATTGGGAATCAGCATCACGATCCCTTTGAAGTGCTGGGCTCCCATCCTATAGAGCAGAATGGGAAAACTGTTTGGGTAGTGCGAGCTTACCTGCCAAATGCCAGTGCTGCATGGGTACTCTTGCCAGAGGAGCGGACTGAACACCCTATGCGTTCGGTGCATCACCCTCAGTTCTTTGAATGCACAATCGACATACCAGAACTCTTGAACTATCAACTGCGGCTTCAAGAAAATGGCCATGAGCGTGTCATTTACGATCCTTATGCCTTCCGTTCTCCCCGACTGACAGACTTCGACCTCCATCTGTTTGCGGAAGGGAACCATCACCGGATTTACGAGAAATTGGGAGCGCATCTGGCATTAGTGGAGGGTGTTAAGGGTGTTTACTTCGCTGTATGGGCTCCTAATGCCCGTAACGTCTCAATTTTAGGTAATTTTAACAATTGGGATGGGCGCAAACACCAAATGCGTAGAGGTCCTACAGGAGTTTGGGAACTGTTCATTCCAGGAATTGGGGTCGGTGAACAATATAAATATGAAATTAAAAACCAGGACGGTCACATTTACGAAAAATCTGATCCCTTTGGGTTCCAACAGGAAGTCAGACCTAAAACCGCATCCATCGTAAGCGATCTAGATGCTTACCAATGGAATGACCAAAAATGGATGGAGCAGCGCCGCCATACTGACCCCTTGGTGCAACCGCTCTCAGTCTATGAAGTCCATCTAGGCTCCTGGCTACACGTTGCTTCAGATGAACCAGCAACCGCAGCCAATGGTGAGATAGCGCCTGTTGTTATCGTTTCAGAACTCAAACCAGGGGCGCGATTTCTCACCTACCGGGAACTAGCAGCGCTGCTGATCCCTTATGTACAAGAACTGGGTTACACCCATGTTGAACTGCTACCAATAGCGGAACACCCCTTCGATGGCTCTTGGGGTTACCAAGTGACTGGATACTATGCTTGTACCTCGCGCTATGGTAGCCCTGAAGACTTTATGTATTTTATTGACCAATGCCATCAAAATGGC
>JAFAVL010000657.1 GCA_019242465.1 Chroococcidiopsidaceae cyanobacterium CP_BM_RX_35
CGCGCAGGGTTTTGAGTAAGGTGCCGTCCCGATGCCAAAGCTTGATAATTCCGTCTCCACTGGCTGAGGCTATGAGCTGACCATCAGGGCTGAAAATTGCCGCATAGACTCTACCTTTATGTCCTTCAAGGGTTTTAACCAAAGTGCCGTCTTTGCGCCAAAGTTTAATCGTTTTGTCCCAACTGGCTGAAGCCAGAGTTTGACCATCGGGGCTAAAACTTAAACCGTGAACCAGATCTGTATGCCCATGTAGGGTTTTGAGTAAAGCGCCGTCTGGCCTCCAGAGTTCGAGTGTGCCGTTAGCGTTAGCGGAAGCGATTTGACCATCGGGGCTGAAAACAACACTCTGTGCCGCGCCGTCATGTCCCAGCAAAGTCTTTGAGAATATACCGTTGCGCTGCCAAAGAGCGATTGTACCGTCAGCGCTAGCCGAAGCCAAGGTTTGGCTGTCAGGGCTGAAAGCCAACCCGAAAACGCCATCGGTATGTCCTTGATAGGTTTGGATTGTCGTGCCATCCAAATTCCAAAGTTTCACAGTGGTGTCACCGCCAGCAGAGGCAATTGACCGACCGTTAGGACTGAAGATCGCCTGATAGACGACACCCTCTTCAAACCAACTTTTGAGGAGTTCGCCATCCTTGTGCCAAATTTGGATGAGACCATTTGCACTTGTGGCAGCAAGCATCTGACCATCCGAACTAAAACTGACGCTTAAAAAGGGACTATTAGAGCCCAGCAAGGTTTTGAGTAGGATACCATCCCGACTCCAAAGTTTAACGGTTTTGTCGGCACTAGCAGAAGCTAGAGTTTGTCCATCGGGACTGAAGCTGACGCTATGAACTTCTCCCTTGTGCCCCGTTAATGTGGCGAATGCAGAGCCGTCTTTGTGCCAAAGTTTAACAGTTTTGTCGGCACTAGCAGAAGCTAGAGTTTGTCCATCGGGACTGAAGCTGACACTATAGACCGCACCTTGGTGTCCCTGTAAGCGGTTTTGCTCTCTCACCCCGTAAACTGCCTCTATGAGAGCCGTCACGACCTGATGCCGAACTAGAGGAGCCGTGTGAAACTGAAAGACAGCCTGTTGCAATTTTCTGCCAGCGCTAATGCTTTCTGTCAAGGCTTCAAACTCTCGATCTGAGGCAGAGAGTAATGTCGCAGCTCTGCTGATCGCTTCGCTTTCACTGATGACCGAACTCTGCCACTGCCATAAAGCAACCCCACTCAGAATCAGGGCTCCGATTAAACCACAGATCAGCACTGAGATGGTCAACTGCCGCTTACGTTTCTGCTTTTCAAGTTCGCGCTTGCGAAGTGCCAAACTCAATTTGATGAAATCTCGATCCCGCTCGCTCAGTTCAGGCAGACGATGCTGTAGCCAATATTCTGCATCTACCAAAGGCTTTCCCCGTAACAAAGCCCCTTCATCAGAGCCGCTACTCTCCCATTGCCGTCTGGCTATCCTCAGTTGCTCTTGCCAGCCTCGGAATTCCCCATCGCTACGTAACCATTGCCCAAGGCGTCCCCAGTTTCTGATGAGCGCTTCATGAACGATCTCCACAGTCTCACTGCCCGTGGCATCGTTGTGGTTGGTCACGACTAGGCGGGAAGACGCCAGACGTACCACCAAATTCCAGTTTTCTTCCTTCACCTCATCTCGAGTCGCTAATCGGCGGGTCGCTTCCATCCCTTTACCTAAACCCACCAACTGTACGAACACCTGCTGTACACGTTGCTTGTCCGCCTCGGAAAACTGGTCATACACTGTTTCAGCGTGGTTGGCGAGTGCGGCTTCCACACCTCCAATCTCTAAGTAAGCCTGATGCGTTAACCATCCCTGCCGCTGTTTCGACCATAACTGAGTTAGGGCAAACTCTAGCAGTGGCAAACGTCCTGGTTGACCCCAAACAGCATCGATGAGGCGCTCGATTAACTCTGGCTCCAACCGCACATGCATTCGGGTTGCTGGTTCTGCGATCGCCAACTGTAATTCAGAACGGCTCATTGCACCAAGGTTATAAGTTGCTCCTTGTAAGGCATCACTCAGTGGGCGATAAGAGAGAGCCGCTCCATAAAAGTCAGCCCGCAGGGTCAGAACTAAGGTAAAGGCTGGCGCTAATTTCATTGCCTCCAGCAGAGTATCCAAGAAAGGCTGGCGTTCTGGCTGAGGGCAAAGGGTATAGAGTTCCTCAAACTGATCGACAATGAGAATGAGGCGAACGGCAGATACCTTTTTGAGGCGATTGACAATTCCAGATAAGGTTTTGTCATCTTGGCGCAGCGCGTCAGCCATCCTCCCTGCCATAGTGGGGTTGATCAATTCCTTGATGATATGGCAGCTATCTGCTAATGCCGCCGCCAGCGCCTCAAACGGATTATTCCCCGGACGAAAAGTCACGATTTCGGGGGGGAGCAAACCCTGCTCTTTTCGCCGTAGCTGCGGAACTAACCCGGCAAATACCACTGAAGACTTCCCACTCCCCGATGGACCAACGACGGCTACCAATGGTTTTGTATTGACCGCCGCTACTAGTTCCTGAATAAACTGTTCCCGTCCAAAAAATAGATGTGCATCCTCTTCCTGGAAGCTAAATAAACCTCTATACGGACAAGGAAGAACTCCCCCTAACTGCAACCAAGTTGGCGGTTCTACCGCTGGATTCTGGCAGATGACGGGTAACCAGCTGGCGCAGGGAAACTTATCCTCTAGAGCCTGTAATCTTTCCCGCGCCTCTCTGACTGCTCTGTACAGAGATTGCCCTTTTGAAAAGGCGATCAGAAAGTGCTTGAGAAACTCTTGGGCTACTTGATCTGACACGGGTTCCCGCATGACAATGACTCCGGGGATGTGAAGATCCGCTAAGTCCCGCGCTAATCCCAATCCGTCACAGGAGTTGAAAATAGCCAGCTTCAATCCCTGGGCGATTGCCTGCCTCAAACCATACCGCAACTGGTCAATTGTCAGAGTGTCAGCTCGATTCAGCTGCATCCGCCCTTTTCCCCGGCTGGAGCTATGCCCGGCAAAAAAGAAAATGTCCCAGTTCGATTCCCATAGCTGTTGGGTTAACTCCAACCGACTGGGTTCGACCAACAACTTCAGCTCCGTGTTAGATAGCTGCTCTAGCAACTGTCGGTCTCGATCCACGTCGATGCTCCGGCGATCGCCCAGCACCGCTAAAATTCTGACTTTTTTGCCAGACTCGACCGGAAAGGCTTGCCTCGAATAGCTATACTCCTGTGGACTTAAGGCAATCTCAGCTTTTGGGTAATCTGCAAAGAAATGCCACAAGCACCACGGCAGCCTTAAAACTTGCTCGGACTCAGCCGTAATAATGAACCGGATCTCATCAGTCGGCACAAGTCGAGTTCGCAGTTGCCGCTCGATGTTGTGAAACAGCTCTGCATTAAGCCAGGCATTGAGGCTCTGTTGTAATTCCTGGCAAAGGCGCTCGAACTCCTCCTGAGAAACATGGGTCAAATCTGCCTCATCGATCTCGAATTCTGGTTCGAGTTCCAACTCGCTCAAGTGACGCCAGCCCAAGCTGAAATATAGCGTTTCGTACATCTGTTGCCAGCGACGGTAAAGAGCTTCCAGCTCTGGTGCAGCAGGTAAGCCGCCGCTAAACTGCATGGGATGATGACTATCTGTTTGCCAAAGCTGAGCAACACTCGTAGGAAACCCTTGCTGCCAGTTCCCTTTTCCTAGGTTTAGCACTACGAGTTGACTCATGGCTTTAGCTTTTCAGTAACCAGGGACCTATTATGATCCTACGCTTGCTGTAACTCATGCAACAGCACTGCCAAAAACTTAATTTTTGTATTCCTGTTAACGGTAGTGATATGGGGTGATGTTCTAGATCTGGTGTTTGGCTCTCAAGTTGAATTTGATGAACGAGAAGATTATGGTGAAGACCGATGTGTCGGTATTGGCTTACTGGATGGGCGAGCGGTAGTTGTTGTTTACATTGAGCTTGACGAGGAAACAGTTCGTATCATCTCCTTACGAAAGGCACTATCTCATGAACGCAGACGCTATGAACAATACCTCAAAACCCGATTGGGCTAGAATTGACGCGATGAACGATGAAGATATTGATACTTCAGATATTCCACCACTATCAGACGAGTTTTTTGCTAAGGCGCAATTGCGAATGTCTCGGTCAGCTGTAACGATAAAAGTTCAGGTAGATCCAGACACTCTCGCTTGGTTTCAGGCACAAGGAAAAACTGCTGAGCAGCAGATGTCTGCAGCGTTAAAAATTTACGCAGAGGCACACAAAGCTTACCCAACATCCGAAGCAACGTCAGCATAACTTTTAGCAGTCCAGTAATCTAACTTGGAGACCTTGTAAAGCTCACATGACAAAAGAATTCCTAAGGAACTCCTCGGCATTTCGGGTAGTGATATGGAAGTAGTGGTGAGGCTCAGGTCTTTGCCAGCTCTGCATTGTAGCCATGAATGAAGTACCAAATCGCTCCAATGTGATTGTTGAGCTTTTTGGAAAATGATAGACTTTCTCTTACCAGTCGAGAAACCTGCTGCCTGAAGGTATTATTCAATCGTTCAATATGATTAGTTAGACCCGTTTCTTTGCTAATAGCTTGATGACGTTCATGGGGAATAACTGTTTTGTAAGCTCGCCAAAAATCTGTATAAGCGACGGCGCATTGCTGATAAACATCTGGTAAAGAAGCTCACAATTTACGAGCTGATTTTCTGGTTCTATCTCCTACAAAACAACCAACAATTTTTCGAGAATTACGGTCGATTGCTAGCCAGATATAAACCTCATTTTTCTTGCGATTAACAAATGACCACATTTCGTCACATTCAATGGTCAATTTACCTAGTGATTTTTCTGGAATCTTGACCTGCGCGGTGTATGAGCTAGCTTTTGATTGACACAATCTTGTAACCAATACCAACTTATCTGAGTAACTCTGGCAATTCCTCGGAGTGATATTCTCTCAAGTAGCAGTCTATTAATCAACTGTTTTGTTTCATTTGAAATAGTGATTCTACTGGGATTGTCAACGACTTGGCGACCACAGCTTTTACGTTGATGTTTTGACTTGCTATTGTGAACTGAACCATTCTTTATAAGATTCTCAGAACCACAGGTAGGACAGGCACGGTCTGGAAATTCTTCATACTTGTCTAGGGGAAAATCTACCGACTCTTGTGCTATTTTGGCAAACAGCACCATGGGCAAGGAAAGAAAGAATGCCA
>JAFAVL010000747.1 GCA_019242465.1 Chroococcidiopsidaceae cyanobacterium CP_BM_RX_35
AGTATTGTGGCAATGTGCAGCATCACGAGTATCAGTTGTATTTAGCGATCGAAAACATTGACCACACTCGCACCAAAACCAAGTCCCCTCAGACCAATGGCATTTGTGAGCGCTTTCACCGCACAGTCCTAGAAGAGTTTTATCAGATTGCGTTTCGCAAAAAGCTCTATACCAGTATTGAACAGTTGCAGCAGGATGTGGATGATTGGGTGGACGATTACAACTGCACTAGACCACACTCAGGGCGTTATTGCTATGGCAAGACCCCGATGCAAACCTTCCTTGACAGCAAACACATTGTTAAAGAGAAAATGTTGGACAGACAATTTGAGGATAGGATTGAATTTGAGCAGCAGCAGACCGAACAACACTTACAGAAGAAAGAAGTAAATCAGACACATCTAACAACGTTTCTCAGTGTACGATAACTACCATCTGTCAGATTAAGTTCTATCTATTACAGATAATGCTCATGTGTTCAGTAGAGATTTTGAGAAGTTACCGGAAAACCATGAGGAGAGCCGCCTTGCGGTAATAATTAGCTCTCATGTTGTTTTCCCTACGAAGTCAAAAGCTAGCTGAATATTTGCTCTTTCAACTGTTGTTTCGAGCCCAGCCATGAAATTTCCCCCCTCTTATCGTGTTGCAGTGACGAGCTTAGTACTCCTAGTGGTACTCGCGCTTTTTGGATGTAGCAATAAGACTGATGAGTCAGCCAGTAGTGAATCAGCGAGCGCGCCGAGTAGCAGTGCAACGTCAGCCTTACCTTCTGAGTCGGCAACAGCTTCACCCTCTGGTTCAGCTTCCCCCTCAGAGTCAGCCACAACCTCTCCTAATGCTTCTGCATCTTCAACCTCAGAAGTGCAAGGAGTGGCACCGCAAGGGAGGAATTGTCCCAGTGACAATCCTATCAAGGGGATCACTAGCAAAAGACTGGGGAAAATTGCTCTAACTACTAAATCACCCAGGTATAGCAAAGTGAAGCCAGAGAAGTGTTTTCCTGATCCAGCCGCAGCGCAACAGGCAGGGTACAAAGTGCCAAAATGACAGTTATGCGTGAACCTAAGCCAGGGAGTCGCCCCCCTGACTCGGCTTCAGAACCGGACTTGTCTCGTTAAAGTCATCCGGCTCCTCTCCAACTTGGTTCCGTGTCAGGAAGGCGTTGCTGAATGAGCGGTGGATTTGAGGCTTTAAAGCCTAACAGCTTCGTTGTAGATCCACTTCAAAATCAGCAACGCCGAATTTACTGGGTCTACCGGCCTTCTTCTTTTGCTGCTCGACCTGTTCTTCCAGTACTGTTACCATGCGTGCAAACGTTTGATGATGAACTCCGCAGAGTCGTTTGAAATCTTCTGGCTTGAGCTGGTGGTAACGGAAGTAGGTCATAATTCGGCCTCAATTGACCTACTTTTTCTACCACATCCTCATTTATGCAAGAACTCTATTCCTGATCTCACTTTAGATGGTCTAGAGGTTAGTCTAGACTCCCACAGGGGCTTTTCTTCGTCTAGCCTATCTTGCTACAACTGTCCCGCTTTAAATTGGTAGCCATATAACAATTAATGGTGATCGCTAGTCAATCAGCTCGGCTTCCTCAAACAACTGTTTTGGTGTTAGTTCTAAGCCTGGAAGCATCGGGTCCACAATTTTACTATCTGCGTTGTAGAAGTTAACTTGACCGTCTGGAAAAAACACTCTAATACTTACAGCTTCGGGGTCTATCACCCAGACTCGTGAGATTCCCGCTGCCAAATAGTCTTTGGCTTTATCCTCAAACTCTTTCAATGTCTGACCAGGAGAGATAATCTCAATTGCTAGCTCTGGTGGCACGGGACAGGCTTCGTTGCGCTTCCAGCTCTTTGGCAGACGATCATAGGAGATATAGGTGACATCGGGAGTGGGAACCCAATCGCTACCACTACGCTTTAAAGTAATTGCCCACTCTGGCACTACTCTTCCTTTCCCTCTACATTGAAATCGAATGAGCCGACAGAGCGCTTCTTGTAGAACCGAATGAAAATACTTTGGTGACACTTTGGGTATTGCTTGACCATCCACAAGTTCATAAGCCGTCTCGCCTTCTGGCAAGGTCCAAAATTCTTCTAGGGTGAGCTTGGTTCCTGTCGTCATCGCATACCTCACTTTTGGGAAACCTCCTTGCTCCTCTATTATTAAGCATTTCAGCGGTCTAGGGTCTAAGGAAGCGTAATAGATTATGCTGAAGTATTGTACTACAAGAAAAGGAGCATTCAGCTCTTTGTGTAAATTTGCTAGATTTCAAGGTAGTGATATGGAAGTGGTGGTGAGGCACAACCCTTGCCCCGTCAGTATCCTGTACAATATTAGTTAATGCAATTAATCCTCAAATCATCCCTGATAAATTAGTGTTTTCGATGACAACAATTTTAGCATTCTTATTTTCCTCGTTCATTATACTATCATCCCGCGTAGCACGAGAGTCGCTAGAATTATCCCAGGGAAAGTGTGAGGAAGTCCCAGAAAGAGTTTGTCCTGCCTGTGGTTCTGAGCATCTGATTAAAAATGGTTCAGCTCATCACGGCAAGCCAAAATATCAATGTAAAAACTGTAGTCGTCAATTTGTTGTCAATCCCACTAAAGTGACTGTTTCACAGGAAATAAAGCAGCTCGTTAATCGACTCTTACTGGAGAGAATATCACTACGAGGAATTGCCAGAGTTACCCAAGTAAGTTGGTCTTGGTTACAAGATTATGTCAATCAAAAGCTAGCTCAGACTCCGTGCCAGGTTAAGGTTACAGCAAAGCCACCAGGCAAATTGACAATTGAATGCGATGAGCTGTGGTCATTTGTTGATCGCAAGAAAAACGAGGTCTATATCTGGCTAGCACTTGACCGTAATTCTCGAAAAATTGTCGGTTGCTTTGTGGGAAATAGAACCAGAAGATCAGCTCGTAAATTATGGGCTTCTTTACCAGAGATTTATCAGCAATCTGCTTTTGCCTATACAGATTTTTGGCAGGCATACAAAACAGTTATTCCCCCTGAACGTCATCGAGCTGTTGGTAAGGAAACAGGCCTAACTAATCATATCGAACGATTAAATAATACCTTCAGACAACGGGTTTCTCGACTGGTAAGAGAAAGTTTATCATTCTCCAAAAAGCTGAGCAATCACTTGGGAGCAATTTGGTACTTCATTCATGGCTACAACGCAGAGATAGATAGGATTTGAGCCTCACCACTACTTCCATATCACTACCCTGAGATCTGAAGCCTGCCAAAGCTGAGATCGACTCATTCTTCAATTGCGAATTGCGAATTGTTTTGGTCAACGAAAGTCAGAGGGAATTTGTCTATTTCGTTGAGGTGGGATTCAAGACGTTCTTCAGATGTTTATCTCTAGTTGCATCTCTACGATAAGGAATTGTGTTGCAGAAAATTGGAGGTCCAGCAGTGAGAATAGCTCAAAAGCAGAATTTTTGTCAGTTATCTAATACTGATAGCGGGGACAACATTTTTGGCAACACAACCAATTTAAGAGTGGCACTAAGTCATCAGTTATATGTCGAATCATTAACCCAGGTGTTAGTTATTCATCTAATGCGACACTATTCTACCCTCACGCAGACAATTAAATCGGAGAACAGAAGCTTAACTCACGCTGAACTGCAGCAAGCAGTGGACTATATTCAGACTCACCTTGGTGAAGATTTATCACTCGTTCAAATTGCCAAAGTCATAAATCTCAGTCCCACTTACTTTGCCAGTTTGTTCAAACTTGCCACAGGTATTTCTCCTCATCAATATGTGATTAAACAGCGAGTAGAGTGGGCGAGGCTGCTGCTTTTGACAACGGATTCGAGAATCACTGACATTGCATTAAAAGTAGGGTTTTCCAGTCAAAGTCATCTGACGCAACACTTTAAACGCCTAACTGAAATGACACCGAAACAAGTTCGCTCTTCACCATAAGAACCTGACAAATCGTCGTAAGAATTTGATAGCAATCAAGCATTGGAACTCAATACACTTTAGAAAGATAGAACCAGGAGAATCTAATGCAGCTAGCACAGCTAGAGCTCAACATACGATTGCTCAAGCTTTTGCCGCTCGTTAAAGCACTGCTTGGAAAGGATATCAAGCCTCGGTAGATTTGTTTGCCGAAGATGCATTCATTGAATTTCTTATGCTTCTGCTCTCAGTTTACCAAAACGATTAGAGGGCAAATCTGCCATCTAAAACTCTATTGAGCTTTGGACAAACTTTTCCAAAATCAATTGCCAACACTGAATTATCAGGAGAAACATCATGAAACTATCCATGTTCACCTTGACTTTGACTACCTTGTTTAGCCTTGGCTTAGCGACGACAGCACCAGTCGTGAAAGCACAATCAAAGACTTTCAACTATCCCAGTTCCAATCCACCAGCGGAAGTGCCTTCACCCAGTCTAATAAGACTTGACCCTACTAGTGCCCTAAATTCTCCACAGATGGAGCAAATTACAGCACCATTAACCAAAAGTTTGTCGCTAAATCAGCCCACTGTAATAACACCAGTAACCAAGTCATCGCCTAACATGCAAATTCTCGATCCCAAGAACACACCAGCAACAGTGCCATCGCCTAGCCTACAAAGTTATCAGCACTAATTGACCTAAAAGTAGCGGTGCGTTGTAGCAAGTCGAGTGTTAGAGGATTAACCCGGATTTCTCGTGACTCTTTCCTAAAATGGCTCTTAAACAAAAAGTAGCAAGGCTTCTAAGGAAAGGCTCAAAAAACAGTCAGCTTATGAAGCTAGAGCGTCCAGAGTGTTCTTCTGCCCAATGTCTCTAGCTCCTAAAACGGCTCAGGCTTATGAGGAATCCGGGTGGTTTGCTCTTCACCATAAGAATCTGATAAATCATTGTAAGAATCACCAAAGCAGTCAAGCATTGCAACTCAGTACACTTGCTGAGAGAGAGCCAGGAGAATCTAACGCAGCCAGCACCAGACAAAGAGCAGCAAAAGAAGTGTTTAAGCTTTTGCCGCTCCTAGGTGTGCGATCTATAGACATCGTTTCAATGCCTGTTGTTGCAGATCTGCCCGGTAGTTCTGCTCTCGAAACCGCTCCTGGGAAGGGTCATAAAGTGCTTCAACTTCTTCCCAAATCGGAGTTGTGTGTGCCAAGGATAACCACCGCTCCCATGGCGTTGCATCCTTAAGTGAGCCATGCACCCGTTCGTGGTTGTAGTAGTCTTGCCACTGCTGCAACTGCTGATGTAAGTTCTCACTCTTGAGGTCAACGCAACTGTAGAACTCCTCTAAGTCCGTTCTCTGAGAACGTTCCACTTTGCCATTCAAGTGGGGAGAGCGAGGTCGAATCGGGCGGAACTTAATCCCATAAGACATCAATCGTTCTTGAAAGGCATAAGCAAAGAACTCTCGACCCCGATCGGTTTGTAGCCGTTGCAGCGGAAAAGGAAACTCTTCGATGACTTGTTCCAGAAAGTCTAAGGAATTAGCTGCACTTTTCGTCGGATAGAGCCGCAAGACTTTGATCCGGGTGCAATCATCAATCGCCGTGTATTGATACAACCCAGGTGCAATTTGACAGATATCCATTTGCACCCGGTCCCCAGGAATTGGTCGCTCATAACGCTTCCGTGTTTTCCGCAACAGGCGGCTGGCTCTCAGTGGTGCTTGATTAAGTCGCTTCAGGGCTTTATGCAACGTGGCTACTGAAACTGAGAATTGATAGAGACGCACCAGTTCGTTCTTTAGTCGTCGGACTCCTAGCCGCCGCTGCTGTCGGAGTTCCAGAATCCACTGTGCTTGTTGGGGATGTATCTTCTGCGCGGGAGAGGTTTTAGGTCTTCGGCTTTGGCTTTGAAGACCCGGAATTCCCTGTTGCTGGTAGCGACGCCACCATTTTCTGAGGGTGGGTCTGGAGATCCCACACCTCAAGCAGACAAGACCAGCGTTGCCTGTTTGTTCGTAAAGTTTGATCCAGCGAAGTCGCTGCTTAATTTCAATGTTCATTCCTTACATTAAACATTGAAACGATGTCTACAGATCGCACATCCTAGGCAACTGTTTCCCTACTGAAGTTTGAAGTTATCTAACTATATGGACGCCTTAAAATTCCCAATTGTCGGTACTCTTTTACTTTTTACTGTAGCTGGACTGTTAGCCTTCTACACGCCGCTTCCCCCTCCTACAGCCTCTAGTGGTGACCTGAGTTCTGACCTATTTCAGCGGTAGAATTCACCACGAGGTTGTGTTGCAAAAACGGTTGTGCTGCAAAAAACAAGAGAGGTGGCGAGCACAAGAAGCCAGTCTCTCACAATTCACAGAATCAAAACGCATGTCTTACAAAACTATATTTGTTCTGATTCACGGTGCATGGCACGGTGCATGGTGCTATGAGAAAGTAGCAGCAGTCATCAAGCTACAGGGCTATCCAGTTGTTGCCCGCGATCTGCCGGGACACGGTTTGTTAGCCAAATTTCCCACGTCCTACTTCAATCGTCCACTACCCCTGCCGGGAGACTTTAATACAGAACTCTCCCCAGTTGCGTCAGTTTCTTTAGATGACTATGTTCAGCAAGTAAGTAACATCGTTGACGAACTGGCGAAGCAAGGGAGCAAAGTCATACTGGTAGGGCATAGTATAGCTGGTATTATTCTCAATGCTGTAGGTGAAAAGCTTGGTCCTGAGCTAATCCAGCGGTTAGTTTATTTAACAGCTTTTATGCCAGTTTCTAATTCCCCGATTACTGAGATATTAACCAGAGCCAGTCAGGCCGACAACAAAGTTCTACCACTCCTATTAGCCGATCCAGCTCAGGTGGGTGCGTTACGCATCGATTTTCATTCGGTCGCTCCAGCCTATTTATCCCTGGCGAAAGCAGCATTTTATGCAGATATAAGTGAGGAGGATTTTCGAGCGATCGCCAATCTCCTAACCCCTGACACTCCAGCACAGCCTTTTAACGCCTTAGTGGAACTCAGCCGCACAAGATGGGGTCGCATTCCCCGCACGTATATTCAATGTACACAAGATTACGCCATCCGTCCGGCTACCCAGGCGCAGATGATTGCTGACATCGATGCGTTCACACCAGGTAATCCAACACAGTTACTCTCCCTGAACTCCAGTCATAGTCCCTTCTTCTCACAACCAAAAACTTTAGTCAATGCCTTGATCGGACTGGTTAAAGAGACAGAGGAAGTGTAACAGAGCGAGTTTTTCGAGTGGACTGAAGCCAAAGCTCTTAAAGCGGTTGTGTTGCAAAGAGTTGTTGGGCGGCTTTGTGACTTCCGGCATAATTTTCATCTGTAAATTTTCCATTAGAGATCTCCTAAGAAACACTCCCCGCTACTGAGGATTGTGGAACGAGTTCAAAGCCTAATGACTGCGCTTTTTTCATGAGGTTTTTCACCATGCGCTCTTGATACTTCTGCTCATGGTAGTCAGTTCCTAGGTCAGAATAATCTC
>JAFAVL010000186.1 GCA_019242465.1 Chroococcidiopsidaceae cyanobacterium CP_BM_RX_35
GTGTCGGCAGCTGGGGTTCGTCGGCTTTGCCTCCTGTGAGCAACCGTCGCATATATTCCCAGCCATTGCGGAAGACGACTTCAATAATTTCTCGCTGACGAGAAGTGGTTTGAGTTAAAAACACGTTGCCTCGCAATTAGTAGGGACATTCACAAAAACTCTGTGAATTTTGGGTGACTTTGCAGCGTTTTTAGGACTTGCTTAATCTCTTGGGTGCGGTCTTTTTTGACAATCAAGGTAGCGTTGCGATCACGCACGACCACCACGTCCTCTAAGCCGATAGTAACAATTATTTCTGCGTCATCGCTAGCATAGAGAATCGCCCCTTGAGTGTCTATACCGACATGGTTTGCTAGCTCAACATTGGGGGCATCTCCTTTAAGTAGACGCTCCATGGCATTCCAATCCCCTAAATCGTCCCAGCCAAAGTCCACTGGCAGCACATAAGCCAGTTGAGTCTTCTCCATCAGGGCGTAGTCGATGCTCGTTTTGGTTAAGTGGGGGTAGGCAATCTCTGCTTTCTGGGATTCTAAAGGTGTAATAATTTCTGGAGCATGAATGTGCAGTTCCTCTAGCACAACTCCAGCTTGAAAGATGAACATGCCACTGTTCCAACAAAAGCGACCTGTTGCCAAGAACGCTTCAGCAGTTGCTAGATCTGGTTTTTCTGTGAAGCGGTTAACGCGATAGACTGGCAATCCACCAACATGGTCAGTCACATCGCCTTGCTCAATATAACCATAGCCCGTGGCTGGATAACTAGGCTTGACCCCTAGAGTTACGATAGATGGTTTGGCTGCTGCTTGCTCAGTTGCAGCCCAAAGAGTTTTTTGAAAGCTTAACTGGTCTTCAATCCAGGGATCTGCAGGGAAAAAGCCAACCACTGTGTCTTCGCCATAGCGCTTGGCAATCTCTATCGTAGACCAAGCTACTGCTGGGGCGGTGTCACGTCCTTCAGGTTCTGCCAATAAGTTTTCTACTGGTAGCTGAGGTAGCTGTTCTTGCACTTTCCTTGCCAGCTGCGCAGATGTCACTACCCATAAGTTTTCCCAGCCTCCGGCAAGTGGTAATAGTCGGTCAGCTGTTGCCACCAAAAGGCTCTTACCGCTGCCATCTAGACTTAAGAACTGCTTAGGTCGGTGTTTGCGACTGAGAGGCCAGAAGCGTTCACCTTTACCACCAGCTAGGATCACAGGTACTAAGGATCTACTCATATTTATTAATGCCAGATTACGGCTACTCTATAGTACGCAGGCTCTTTAATGCTGGCAATAGAGGAGTATACGATTAAGATAAGGGGTTAGTGTGTGGGGATATGGTGGTGGTTAAGCAAGCAAATAGGTTAGAAAAGCGGTTAGAGCCTCAACCTGCTACGGTAGAGGAAAAACGCCAGGTTAAAGGTCAAAAGAAAAAGATATTTAGGCTACGAAATTTACTATTTATTTTCCCGCAAAATCCGTGGCTATTCCGGGGTTTTGGCATTACTCTCTTTGTGATGCTGGGGGCGAGTGTGGCACTGCTGACTCCAATTTGGAGCGGTCGCGACAGCTTGAATCAGAGACAACAATTCCCCTGGGAAGGTGCTAAATCTCAGAATAATTTCTGGAGCAACAGCTTCCAGTATCAGCTATCACGACCGCTGAATATCTTAATCCTGGGGTTTGGTACTACAGAAACATCCTCTAGTGTCTTCAATCAACCTAGCAATACGATCTTGCTGTTGCGGCTCGATCCGACAGATAACTCTGTGAAAGTCCTTTCTATTCCCCAAGATAGTCAAGTTGTCATTCCTGGTATTGGACTTGCTAAAGTATCCCTTGCTAATGCTCGTGGAGGCTCAGCTTTGGCAGCACGAGCAATCAGCCGGGCTCTGAACAATGTACCGATTGACGCTTATATTCGCATCAACATTGATGGCTTGGGAGAGTTAGTGGATCTTTTAGGTGGTGTGGAGGTATTCGTTCCTCAAAGGATATCTGCTGACCAACAACCAGATTTGGCGCTAGAACCAGGATGGCAAACCTTGAACGGTGAGCAAGCAGAGCAATTTGCCCGATTCAGTGATTCTCCAGTTGGTGATGTTGCCAGAATTCAGCGACAGCAAGCACTACTACAGGCACTATACGACCGCCTCTCTAGCCCAACCGTGTTGCCTCGCTTGCCTGATCTGAGCCGAGCTATGCTCAAGTACATTGACACCAATCTCACCCTAGAGGAAGTCACAACTTTGGTCAACTTCGGTGTAACAAACGTGGAGCCCCAGAGTTTCCAA
>JAFAVL010000203.1 GCA_019242465.1 Chroococcidiopsidaceae cyanobacterium CP_BM_RX_35
GTTACCTGACGGCTACTATACCTGGGTAGGAGAGCGAGGCGTCAATTTATCGGGTGGACAGAGGCAACGGCTGGCGATCGCACGAGCCGTATTACTCAACCCCAGAATTCTCATCCTTGACGAAGCCACTTCAGCCCTAGACTCAGAATCTGAAGCACTGGTTCAGGAAGCTCTGGAGCGGCTAATGCAGAACCGAACAGTTTTCATCATTGCCCACCGCTTAACCACAGTACGTCGTGCTGACCGAATTTTAGTCATGGAACACGGACGGATAGTCGAATCGGGAACGCATGATGAGCTACTACAACAAGGTAATCACTATGCACGTTTCTACGCTCAGCAGCAAGGTACTGTAACAAAAACGTTTTGAGTATTTCAATATCATACCCGGTTGATTAGCAACCTAATAACGATATCAAACCACAAAGACACAAAGACACGAAGCACTTATTGCTTTGTATACTTTGTGCCTTAGTGCCTAACGCGAGTAGCGCGCAACGCGAGCGCTGGTGTGGTTAATCATTCCTCCGCTTCAGCGCTAACGTCAAACCATCCCCAATCGGAACCAGGCTCAAGCTCACTCGCTCATCATGGACTAACTTGTCATTAAAAGCCCTGATAGTAAGGGTGGTTTTATCTTGATCCTGGGGATCAGCAACTTTCCCTGACCATAAAACATTGTCAATCGCGATCAAGCCTCCAGGACGCACGAGTTGCAGCGATCGCTCGTAGTAACTATCGTAGTTCTGCTTATCGGCATCAATGAAAGCAAAATCAAATGTTTCTGCCTGCCCAGCTGCCAATAGCTGATCTAAGGTCACAAGCGCAGGTGCTAATCGTAAATCAATCTTGTCTGTTACCCCAGCCATTTGCCAGTGCTGGCGAGCAATTGCGGTGAATTCTTCGCTCACATCACAAGCCACAATCTTGCCAGTAGGGGGAAGTGCCAGTGCTACACACAGAGAACTGTAGCCAGTAAATACTCCAATTTCCAATGTTTTCGTTGCCCCTAGCATTTGGATCAGCAACGCCATGAATTGCCCCTGCTCCGGGGAAATCTGCATGATCGCCCCGGGATGGCTAGCAGTTACTTGTCGCAACTGTTTGAGCACATCTGGCTCCCGGAGGGAAGCGGATAAAAGATAATCGTAGAGCTGGCTGTCAAGTCCAATGGTCTTTTTTAACATGATTGTTAAGTTAAAGGGACTGAAGATTTAGCAAGCTACAGCTGTAGGACGGCTAATCGTCATATAGTAACGTTGCAGCTGGCGCGTGCAAGCTGCCCATCCCCAGCGTTCTGCCTCTTTACGGGCGTTTTGGCGGATAATTTCTCTTTCTTCTTGCTGCTCTAGTAGGCGCCGAGTCGCTGTGATCGCCCCTTGGTCCCCTAAATTAGGGTCAAACAAATAGCCATTGACACCATCAGTCACAATATCGGTAATTCCTCCCGAACAACACGCAACCACAGGACAGCCCGCTGCCATCGCTTCTAGGAGAACTAGTCCCAGTGTCTCTGTACGGGAAGGAAAGATAAATGCATCAGCTGAAGCAAAGGCGGAGGCTAATTCTTGACCAGCCAGGTATCCAACAAAATACGTTGGTGTCTTTTCAAAGTACTTTTCCAGTGCTAAACGATGGGGACCATCTCCCACTAAAGCTAAACGCGCATTAGGGATAGCTTCTAGTATGGGTTTGATCCGCTCAATTTCTTTTTCGGCTGATAGACGACCAACATAGAGTAGCAGGGGGCTTTCTGGGTGCTGCTGGGAGAGACGCGATCTCGTCTCCCAACTCGCTAAACCCGGATGAAACAGTTCCGTATCTACCCCTCGCTGCCACAAATCTACCCGCTCAATACCGTGGGCGCTTAGTTCTTGGACCATAGCGCTGGAGGTACAGAGGTTCAGGTGGGCTTGGTTGTGACCAACTTTGAGCAATTCCCATAACAATCCCTCTAGCATTCCCAAACCATAGTGCTGTAGATATTGCGGCAGATGGGTGTGGTAGGAGGCGACGAGGGGAATTTGCATCACCTTGCTATAAAATATCCCAGCCAATCCTAAAACTGCCGGATTAACCACATGAATTAGGTCTGGCTGAAATTCTTCTAAAGCATAACCGATGGCTGGTCTGGGTATTGCGAGTTTCAGCTCTGGGTACAGGGGTAGTGGAAAACCAGATACCCCGTGCACTTTTGCCCCTCTGTACTCAGTAATGCCGCCTTCAGGAGCAAAAATTAGGACTTGATCGCCAGTACGTTGCAGATGGTCAATCGTGTGTCGCAATCTTGTGACGATGCCATCTACCTTGGGTAAGAAAGTTTCGGTGAAAACAGCTATCCGCATAGAGGAATTAGAGTGCCGCTCTGCGCCAGGATACTTTAGGTAGAATTTGGTTGCGCTCGACCCGATGTTGGTACTTGATGGCAAAGTTGAGTAGGGAATCGAGCAATGAGTCTGATAGGTAGTGCGGCTCTAAACCAAGACTCAGCAGATGGGTGTTTTTGGCGTTGTAATAGTGTTCTTCTTGCTCAACTCTGGGGTTGTCGAGGTGACTAATTTCTACATCTAGTCCCATTGCAGTCCCAGCTTTTTTCACCATCAAAGCTAAGTCACCAATGCTAAATTGTTCGGTGAACTGGTTGAAGACGCGAAATTGACCAGCATCGGCAGGATTGGCGATCGCTAGCTCCACACACCGGACTGTATCCCGGATGTCCAGAAATCCTCGCGTTTGACCACCCTTACCATACAAAGTTAGAGGATGACCAATTGCTGCTTGAATGCAGAACCGATTCAGAGCTGTCCCAAACACCCCGTCATAGTCCAGTCGGTTAATTAACAACTCATCTATTCCGGTTTCTTCTGTTAGCACCCCATAAACCACTCCCTGATTCAAGTCTGTAGCTCGTAAGCCCCAAATTCGGCAGGCAAAATGGATGTTGTGACTGTCGTGGACTTTGCTCAGGTGGTACATACTACCCGGCTGCTTAGGATACGGCAGGGTATCCTTCCGCCCGTTGTGCTCTATGGTGATATACCCTTCTTCAATGTCTATGTTAGGTGTGCCATATTCACCCATTGTTCCCAGTTTCACTAAATGACAGTCTGGGAAATCTTCCCGCATCGCGTACAGCAGATTTAGTGTTCCAACAATGTTGTTAACCTGAGTTAGAACTGCATGTTCCCGATCAATCATTGAAAAAGGAGCCGAACGCTGTTCCCCAAAATGCACAATTGCCTCTGGTTCAAATCGGCGCAATGTTTTACTGAGGAACTCGTAGTTATTGATATCACCGATAAACAAGTCGATCGATTTACCACTCAAATCGTGCCAGCGCTGTAGGCGTTGCTGGATTGATGCAATTGGGGTTAGGGTTTCTACTCCCAGTTCTAGATCCCAATGCCGCCGGACCAGGCTGTCTAGAATACCAACTTCATAACCTCGACTCGAAAGGTAGAGTGCGGTTGCCCAACCACAATAGCCGTCGCCACCAATAACCAGGACTTTCATCTTGACCAGTTTTTACTTGCTGATAATCGCTAAATCTATCAGGTTTGTGTCACCGCTTGATCGGTGA
>JAFAVL010000206.1 GCA_019242465.1 Chroococcidiopsidaceae cyanobacterium CP_BM_RX_35
AGAATTCAAAGTCTTGCCGTGGCGATGGATAGTGGAGCCAGTTGCGTGCGGGGGTTCCCCCCGTTGAGCAAACTGGCGTGGAGCGAACTCTGGCGCTTGTTAGTACGTGTCGTCAGTTGACCATTGATTATGAAGTGCTGCCTACCAGTTTTGAAGCCTTCATCTATGCCGCCATGGTACGGCTCATGCTCGGGCGGCTAGCGTAACTATTTATACTTTCTCAACATCCTCTGATAGGGGAAGCCTGATTAGGTGAATAGATTGAATCGTTTCAGTTGGGTTTCAATCAATTTAGGGAATGTTTTATTGAGTTCTTTGGTGTTCTTGAAGCGTAAAGACTGGTAATTTGGCAAATCAAACGGGAATTGCCCTTGTAAGTCGCTGCGCTCCATCTGAGCTAGCAAAATCTGCTCTGTCCGCTTGCTTTGCATGGCATACCCGATTTCGATACAGACATTTGGGCTAGGAATCAGTTGTAGGTTTTCCTTAGCTTCAATTCCCGCAATTGGCGTGCTATCAGCAATAAATAGTAGGCTTTTGCGGATATTGCGCATCATTGTCCGGTTGAGCCGGAGAGGTTCATCATTAGAACGAAGGGACTCTACCAAAGTCAGCGGTAACCGTGATCGTGGGTTGAGAGTTTCTAAGCTGTGCCGCAGTCCGTCTCGTAGTGCCTCACTAGATGCAGCGTATTCAGTTTGATAGCAGAGGAAAATCATCGGCTCCAGTTGCGCCATCACCGTTTGCTTGGTGAAATAAATCTCGTGACTGCTCAAGTCGATATTCGAAATTGTGTAGCCGCCACTACCTTCAATGTAAAATTCAACGTTTTCTCCCTCTAAGTAGTGCTGAAACCAAGCCGATTGCTTAACTGCTTGAGCATCTTCTAAAAAGTCTGCTCGTAAACCCGACTTCAACAGACTGTTTCTACTCAGGCGCAGGTCTTGAGGACGTTTTTCTAGTTCCTGGAGCGGCTCATAATTTTGAATGTACCAAGCTTTGAGAGCAATAATTGCCATAATACGAGCTTTGAAGCAGTTTATGTTTGCCAAGCGGCATCAGTTTGCTGATAAATTTCAATCATCCGGTCAACTTTACGCTCCCAGTCAAACTGCTGCCGGACCCGCTCCTGCCCAGCAGAGCCCATTTTCTGCCGCAGATCGGGTGATTGAACCAACTTTAGCATCGCATCGGTGAGTCCGTTCATAAACTCCGGTTTTGAAGTTGGTCTAATCAAAATCCCATTGGCTGAATCGACGTAATCTGCTGGACCACCCCAGTCAGTTGCAATCACTGGTAATCCGAGCGCCATTGCTTCCAAAACCACTGCTCCACCACATTCCCACAAGCTAGGTAGAACGAGTGCGTCCGCGTGCTGGAGCCTGAGGACACACTGCTCTTGAGAGAGCCAGCCAGTAAAAACCACATTCTGCCCCAGGTCTAACTGTGATGCTTGCTCTTCTAGTTCAGCTCGCATCGGACCGTCACCAATAATTTCTAGGACAGCATCTGTTTGATCCGCCACTGGTTTGAAGGACTCCAGCAGCAAGTCTACTGCTTTCCAACCTATCAACCGACCTAGATAGACAAAACGAACTGTTTGATTTGACTCCTTAGACAATGGAGCAGTTGCTTGCAAAACTGACAAATCCACCCCATTTTTTGCTAATTTTATCACCTCACCGCCGACACCTGAGGGTAGAGCCTGTTTCGTCCGCTCATTTGCCACCAATAGTGTTTGAGCTTTGAGCTTGCCAGGCAGAATGCGATTCCAGAAATGGGAAACTTGAGGATGACGAACCAAGGCGATCGCCACTTCTTCTAAACGGCTCTGGCGTGACCGGAATGCTGGTGGAAACTCCATCCCCCCATTCAACGGTCTTATAATGACTGGGGCTCCAACATCAAACAGTAATGAAGGCGATTTCGGCGAGACTGGCATTGGTTGATGCACAATATTGATTTTGTGTTCTCGAACCAGTTGGCGGACGATGCGGCGTTGGATGTTCTCTGTATGTATGTGACTAACCATACCTGTCGTCAATTCTCCCAACCGCCTTGGCAAAGGTTGTCCCAATCTCCATGAAAGCCGATGTACCCAAGTATCGGACATAAAGTATAGCCGATCGCGATCTTCAGCAAACAGTGTTTCCAGCTCAGTCTGCGTCCGAGCATGAGTCAATAACCATGTCTCAATATTGCGTGAGCGTAGCAGCTGGAAGTAATGGATCGGCAGAAACGCCTCGCCTCCGAATCGAGCCGAGGCATTTTCAGCAACAATCAAAACTCGCATATCTGACGTTCCCATTCTCTCTCCTCGTCATCTGCTCGTGCTGTCGGTAAAATATACTTGTTTGCTGGCGCTGTAGTAGCTCATACATTATACAGATGAGTTTTCTGTGAGTGATGTTACTATAGGCACAACTAGGCTCTGCGGGAGAACCCAAAATGGCTGCACCACAGGTAGCACCCTATGGCTGCTGGAAATCGCCAATCACTTCAGATTTGATCGTTTCTGCAACAGTTGGGTTGGGACCAGTTACCCTCGACGGTCAGGACATTTACTGGGTTGAAATGCGACCTGCCGAGGGTGGACGGAATGTCATTGTACGTCGCACCCCTGACGGGCAAGCACGTGACATCACACCATCTCCCTTCAATGCTCGCACCCGCGTCCACGAGTACGGTGGTGGCACCTTTATGGTGGCAGATGGGACCGTCTACTTTTCCAACTTCGCTGACCAGCGCCTCTATTATCAGACGACTGATGCTGCCCCCCAACCGCTGACACCTGCAACTGATATGCGATATGCAGATGGGACACTTGATCAACAGCGAGGTCGGATGATCTGTGTGCGGGAAGACCACACTGGTGCCGGGGAAGCTGTGAATACGTTGGTCAGTATCAATCTGACGGGCGGTGAGGATGTCCAAGTGTTAGTCTCTGGCAATGACTTTTATGCCTCGCCACGCCTTAGCCCTCAGGGAGATCAACTCTGCTGGCTGAGCTGGAACCATCCGAATATGCCATGGGATGGTACCCAATTGTGGGTGGCGCAGGTGAAAACAGATGGAACGCTGGCGACAAAGCAGCGAGTTGCTGGTGGAGTTGATGAATCTATCTTTCAGCCAGAGTGGTCGCCAGACGGCATTCTGCACTTTGTCTCGGAGCGCTCTGGTTGGTGGAATCTCTATCGGTGGGATGCTGGTGATGTTGAACCACTATGCGAGATGACGGCT
>JAFAVL010000207.1 GCA_019242465.1 Chroococcidiopsidaceae cyanobacterium CP_BM_RX_35
CCGTCAGAGGGAACAAGTAGTCGTTCCGGCAGCGACGCAGAACTTGCTCTCGTCAGTGACAAAAACTCCATTAACAAATGACAACTCAAGCGATCGCCATGCACAAGGCGTCAATATTTTACGACGCATTAACTTGACCGTAGAAGACGGCGAATTTATGGTTTTGGTAGGACCTTCTGGCTGTGGCAAAAGTACCCTACTGCGCTTGATTGCTGGGCTAGAGGAAATGACTGGTGGCAATATTTGGGTGGGAGATCGCTTGGTCAATGAGCTGCCTCCTAAAGCTAGAGACATTGCCATGGTGTTTCAGAACTATGCCCTCTATCCCCACATGAGCGTCTATAACAACTTAGCTTTTGGACTGCGGCGCACGAGAAGAGAACAGGGGAGGCAGCACGAAGTCCGAGCGGAGGAGACCTCCGCTCGGAACTTCGGGTATAGGGGGAAGCAGAGGGCACAGGGGGAACTCGGGAGCCAGCCCCGTACGGGGGTCTCCCCCCCTGCCCCTAATCCCCACAGAGTGGGGACCCCGAGTTCCCCAGAGGGGACTAGCGTGGTCCCCTCTGGGAATAAGGGGGCAAGAATGTCCCCATTTTCTCAATGGGGGGAGAACCTGCTTGTGGGGATAACGAGACCTTTGCCTAAAGGACTGCGCTACATCACTGAGCAAGAACGTGCGATTGACCAGCGAGTGCGGCATGTTGCGGCGCTATTACAAATTGAACCCCTCTTAGAGCGGCGACCGAAACATCTATCTGGGGGACAAAAGCAGAGAGTAGCATTAGGACGGGCGATCGCTCGCAATCCCCAGGTGTTTTTAATGGACGAACCGCTTTCTAACCTAGATGCCAAATTGCGAGCCGAAACTCGCGCTCAAATTGTTAAACTCCAACGTCAGCTAGGTACAACAACCGTTTATGTAACTCACGACCAGACTGAAGCGATGACAATGGGCGATCGCATAGCCGTTATGTGTGCAGGTCAGCTCCAGCAGGTGGCTCACCCATTGGAGCTATACAATCGCCCAGCCACACAATTCGTTGCTGAATTCATTGGCTCACCGCCTATGAATTTTTTACAAGTGCAGTTTCATGCTCCCCTCCTGATTACCCATTCCCATTTCCGTCTCACTCTTCCAGCTATCTGGGCAGACGCACTGCAAAAATACGATGGGCAATCTTTAATTTTGGGTATTAGACCAGAACATCTGAGCTTAAGTGTTGCTGCACCCAAAAACCTACCAATCAAAGTAGACCTGGTAGAAGCTCTGGGCAACGAGACTTATCTCTTTGTTAGGCCAATTGAGTCAGCCACTGCCACTACTGCCCTACAAGCACGGATTCCACCTGAGCGAGTTGTACGCGTTGGCGAACAACTATGGCTGTCCCTCACGCCAGACAAAATTCATTTTTTTCACCCTGAAACTGGCTTAGCAATTTGGTCCGAGTAATATTTTCTCTCTTAAGAGGGAGATACACTAAAACCATCTTAGTTACATTAATTTACATACAGAGGTCACATAAATTAACAAAGGTCGCGAGAACCATGCAAGAGACAACAAAAGTTGCACCTCCAGTTTTGGATGACCGTAATGCTTGGCGCTGGGGATTTACGCCTCAGGCAGAAATTTGGAACGGTCGTTTAGCAATGATTGGCTTTTTATCTGCTGCATTGATTGAGCTATTTTCTGGTCAAGGATTTCTCCACTTTTGGGGCATCATCTAACCCAGATTAAGCAGTTACATTAGGAATTTGGAGTAATAAATATGCAGGACACCACTAAAGTCACAACCCCAATAATGAGTGACCGTAACGCTTGGCGTTGGGGCTTCACTCCTCAATCTGAAGTTTGGAATGGGCGCTTGGCGATGTTCGGCTTCTTAGCCGCAGCCTTGATTGAGGTCTTCTCCGGTCAAGGATTACTTCACTACTGGGGGCTAATGTAGAGCAAGAATGCATAATCCGAAGAAAACTTAACTGGGAGCGCTGTTGCATGTGCCTCCCAGATTTTTCACCAGGCTATTAACTTAAAGCCAGCATGGGTTCTTGGAAACAGGCAGAAAATCGTGCAAGGGTTAGTACATCTTAACGGATATACTCCTTCAGTACACTATTACGGTTTGGGTGGCGTAGCTTGCGTAAGGCTTTAGCTTCAATCTGCCGAATCCGCTCACGGGTGACGTTAAAAATTTGTCCAATCTCTTCAAGCGTCTTCATCCGACCGTCGTCTAAGCCGTAACGTAGCCTAAGCACGTCACGTTCACGTGGGCTGAGACTGTCTAAGACTTTTTCTAGGTCTTCACGTAAAAGGTTTTTCGCAACTTGATCCTCTGGTGTTTCACCGTCAGATTCAATAAAATCGCCTAGCCGAGAGTCTTCTTCTTTCCCAATAGGGGTTTCGAGTGAGATGGGTAACTGTGCGGATTTGGCAATAAATCTGAGCTTTTCGATAGTCATCTCCATGCGCGTAGCAATCTCTTCCTCTGTAGGCTTGCGACCCATTTCCTGAGATAGCAGTTTAGTAGTTTTCTTAATTCGGGAGATGGTTTCGTAGAGATGAACGGGTAACCGAATAGTGCGGGATTGGTCAGCGATGGCGCGAGTAATTGCTTGGCGAATCCACCATGTGGCGTAGGTAGAGAATTTATAGCCTTTTTCGTGGTCAAACTTTTCCGCTGCTCGGATCAAACCCAGACTCCCTTCCTGAATCAAGTCTTGGAATGATAAGCCACGGTTCATATATTTTTTGGCAATCGAAACCACTAGACGCAGGTTAGACTGTACCATCTTGTCCTTAGCCCGCCTACCAATGTAGAGACGATGACGAAAGACGGATAGTGATAATTTAACTTCCTCTGCCCATTCACTGTCATGAGGCTCTCGATCTAATCGCTGACATAGTTGCTCTCGGACTCTCTCCATTTGCAGTAATTCAGCTATTTTCCGCGCCAGTTCAATTTCTTCGTCTGCCCGCAATAGCCGAATTCGACCAATCTCCTGTAGGTAAAGACGAATTGAGTCCTCTGTGTAGTGCTTTTTCTTGGCTTGGGTGCGACGACGAGATTTTGCTACTTTACCAGACTTAGCTTCGTCCTCATCAGGCTGAGTCTCTAAAAACTCATCAGGTTCGCCAGCGTCTAGGATAGGCAACTCCTCATCATCGATTAAGAGTTCTAATTCGATTTCAGGCGGATGGATGATGTTTTCGAGTTTGGGCTGATGAATATTTTCAAGTACGTTGTTAGCCTGGTTCATGCCGCGTTCCTCATGCTCCTTAATTCAAGAATCAATTAATTAGGATTTGTCTACTGCTCTTCTTCAGCCAGTTAATGAAAAACTGACAAGAGCGTTCATAGCTTTCTCCGGTCTTTGGCAAAGCGTTATGTTTAAGGCAACAGGTGCCTGCTCAGCAATGCACTCGTTAAGTGATTGGTACATAAAGGACTCTATTGCGAAGGAATCTAGCTCTAGATAGAAGCGTAGATAGTCGCTATTGCTTCTTTGGATCGCAAATATCCATCTGATTGTAGCCTTTTTCACAAAAATTGCACGCTTCTGATGTTTTGATCTAGTGAATCTGGTGGCAAACCAAAGTTTGTTTTCTAGATCGGCGGTGAAGACTAAATTCATGCTCTGGAATCGCTACAAGCTTTTGCAGTGTAAAGCCGCATTACTGCCGCTATCAAGTTCCAGGTCCTCCTTAAGACTGTAGGTGCGCTACCTATCCCCGTGCAAAACACCTTCTACTAGCAAACAAATAGAGCCGTCAAGTGGTACATTAGTTCTACTGGAGATATCTACTTACAGCATTTGCTGTTGGAAGTCCTAAATGGTAACAAATGCCGGAAGCTGGCTATGGCGAGATATCCTGGGTAATCCATCTTTACTCCTCCGTTAATTGACTAACCAGCAATTGATCAAGTTCAATCAGAGCTGCTGCGCCTGCTTGCACAAGTGAACAAGGGCGTTCACCAACCTGTCTTAATTTCAAGTCAAAACAGTCTTGCTTCAATTTAAGCTTAATGTATCTTGACAAAATGCTAGGCTTTCCCCAGATATTTTAGTGAATTTAGGGGGGAGCTGACGCATAGGGCAGCAATAATCTCGACTTTTGATGAAGAAATGACATGGAACGAATGCAAGAGATTCAATACTTTGCCTGCTGCCACAAGTTATCTACAGTCGCAAATTGATACCCTTGTTGCAGCAAGCGAGGAACTAACTGCTGTGTGATGGCGGCAACATCTTGCCCACCATGAAAGCCATCGTGCAAAACAATCAGTGAACCGTTCTGGACTTGCTGTAGCACTCGCTCCACCACAACAGCAACTCCAGGTCGAACCCAGTCTTCTGGCACAACGCTCCACATGACAGGTCGATAGCGCCATTGATGTAGCAAGGTCAATGTTTGGGGGGTAAATAAACCGTTAGGGGGTCGGACGTCACGAATGGCGGTAACAGGCATTTGACAAGCACTGGCGATCGCTGCTTGTGTTGCTTGCAGACTTTGTTTAAGCCTAGCTTGTGTCAGTAAGGGAAAAGAGTGATGCTCGTACCCATGAATGCCAATCCAATGCCCCCGCTCACAGATAGAGCGAGCAAGTTTAGGTAAGCGCTCCACGCAAACACCCAGCAAGAAAAAACTAGCCAGGATAGAGTATTTGTCTAAAACTTCCAGCAGTTGCGGAGTGTACTCGGAATGGGGACCGTCATCAAAAGTCAGGGCAATGGTCTGAGAAGTTGGATTACCAGCCCAAAGGCAACCGGGAAAGGCAGGTTGAAGAATTTGATAGAGAAACGGATAGAGCGGTGCTAGTTGCATCTTATGGATATGCTATTTGATAGGCGCTGATTCAGAAAAATTGCTCATTATTAGGAAGTGAAGAGTATTTAAGGATTATATCCATGCTTCAGCCATCTGGGTTTGAACCTAAATCTGTGCTCACCTCCCTTGGCAGAATGGTTTACTACACTGCCACAGGGTTGCCTTGGCACGTCGAAGAAAAAGAAACAGCAGAAACCTTAGTGTTTTTGCATGCTTTTGGCGGTGGCTCTTCCGCATATGAATGGTCGAAGGTCTATCCAGCATTTGCTGCAGAATATCGGATCTTAGCACCAGATCTGATCGGTTGGGGTTGTTCAGAGCATCCAGCCCGCAATTACCAGGTTTCAGATTACCTCGCGACGATTCAAGAGTTTATAGAACAAACCTGTCATGGTCCGATCACAGCGATCACTTCTTCCCTGACTGCTGCTTTTACGATTCGCTTGGCGGTGACCCAGCCCCATTTATTTAAGTCCCTGATTCTCACGACTCCTGCGGGGCTGTCAGATTTTGGAGAAAACTATAGCCGCAGTTTCTTTGCCCAGTTAGTCAGTACCCCAATGCTCGACCGACTGCTCTACAGTGTTGGCATTGCTACCGATAACGGCATTCGCTCCTTCTTAGAGCAGCGTCAATTTGCCCAAAGCAACCGTATCTACCAGGAGATTGTAGACGCTTACCTAAAATCGGCGCAGCAGCCAAATGCCGAATACGCCGCGCTTTCTTTTGTGCGCGGCGATCTGTGCTTTGACTTATCGCTTTACATTCCTCAATTGACTATTCCCACAGCCATCATCTGGGGTCGGAAATCTCAATTCACTGGTCCAGAGATTGGGCGTCGGTTTGCTGATATGAATCCTCAGGCGATCCGGTACTTTCAGCCCCTAGAAGACGTAGGGCTGACGCCTCAGCTAGAGCTACCAGCTGTAACGATTGGGCTCATCCGGCAATTTTTGCCATTACTAAATCAGTCAGCTATGGCTACAACCCCTTAGCGAAAGGCGTACTGTTTTATGCTTTGATGCGCAGGTCGATGACAGTGCTGTTGAAGTCATAATTGAAGCCTTCTAGCTCAACTGGCAGCCCAATTTTGATTTTACTGTTACCCAAAACTGGTCCAGTATCAGTAATTTGGGCTGTACCTCCCACAGTTAAAAGCATATCTGTACTAAATTGATCTGTTCTGGGGTCAACCAAAGCTTTGACTGACCCATCTGGTTGCGGGACGAGAGTTGTTCTAGGCAGCGTTTTGACAGACTTGATCTCGATCTGACCGTGGGGTTGATTGCGGATAATAATGTTAGCTTTCCCGCCATCCTTCAACCCTTTAGGACCATCAAATAAAGCTTGAGGGTTGCGTACATTTAAGCCCCGGACAAGTAAATCCACCTCGATAGGCTTGGTGGGGGTACCAACTTGGGCAATGGAACCAGACGCACCAGGGAAGAAAAAGATACCTACTACCACCAGCAAGATTACTAAGGCAGCACCTAGATCGAGGATGCTCACCTTACTGAATAAGCGACCTTTAGAATCCAAAATAGCCATGGAAAGTTTCAAAAAAGCTACAGATAGGCTTTCCAGTTCCACAAGGAACGGAGAGCCGTGTCTAAATCTTGATTCGGTGTCAGCTTATCATGACCGCAGAGATTTGAGCTAAAGTTGCGCATTTCAAACCAGCAGGCGCCGAGTCCGCATCTGTGCTGGATTAATTTGTGTCATAACGGCTTTTAGGGGCAAAGTGCGCACCTGGTGTTCGAAGACATTAACTTGATAGACTTGACTGTTTGTAACATCTAGTCCAGTCAACCAGCCACTTTTTCGATGATATGCGCCAGTGTCAATATCCAGCCATCCTTGACCTTTAGCAAGGTTGCCCGGGGTGACACCTGGGAAAGTGAAGGTGATAGTGTGACCGACAATAATCAGCTTATCAAGAAAGTATGGCTCTTTAATGCTGTGAAATTCTTCCCGCACCCAACAAAGCTGCTCAGCAGTTTGTTCTGCTAACGGCATTCTGGGATCAAGACCAGCATGAGCTAACCAGATATCTCCCAAATCCAGGTGTGTAGGTAACTGCGACATCCATTCTACATGTGATTGAGGAATAGTAGCTTCCTTGTAACTCGTTACGGTTGCAAAACCCCCACTATACAGCCAGTTTTGCTCTGCAAAGGTAGGGACGCCAATTCTGCTCGCCAGGGCATCTAACAACATTTGCTCGTGATTGCCCAATAAACAGGAATAGCCACTTTGCTGGACAAACTCTACCACTTGTGCGCTTTGCGGTCCTCGATCAATCAAGTCCCCGAGGAAATACACTTGGTCATCTGAGTTAGGGGAGATTGCCTCCAACAGGGTCATCAGCCCATCATAGTAACCATGCACGTCCCCGATAAAAATTCGACGGTGGTGATCGCTCATCCAACCTCCTGATCAATAATGTCACTTCAACGCTGCTCAGCCTTGCCTAGATTGCATAATCGTCTGATGGAAATTGGCTCAAGGCGACGCCTGTGGAAGCTCCAGCAGCGCGAAGAGCGCAAGCTCAATGTCAGCTCAGTTCAATTATCTAATGTTTAAAATAAATTATCTATCTTCAAAACAGGGTGTTGCTTAAAGCTTGTTTAGTTTCTTCCGTCCTCTGGTAAGCAATACTGCTCTTCAAGAGGCTGATATGAGATCATCTGACCGTTGCATAATTTGCTAGTTCTGGACCTGATAAGTCATATGTAAGGTTTGCCAGAAAGTTTTAGAGGTTTGACTACTGGATGAGGTAGCAGAATATTTTGATACCAAGCCTACTTATATATACTTAAAATATAAGTTGTAAATAAAACAATTATGTAGCAAAGGCGACAAAGATGGGTCGTCTAGACAAATTTTCAAGCAGGGATTTTGAGGAGCTAGCATTTCTCATGGTAAAGTTGGCGGAAGACCTGGCGCAGAGTTGGCGATCACAGCTAGCTGAGGATTGTCCAGACCAAAGTGCTGCCAATCAGGAGAGTATTATTCGCTGGCTGCTAGGAGACGACCTGGAGCGATTTGAGCAGCTCAACCAGAATCAGCTAGAAGTTGCCCAGCAAGCAATGGCATACCGCTATCGCATTTTACGGCAGCGCTATTTGGGGATAGGACCAGAGCGAGCATATCGTTACTTGCTCACTCGCTTAGGCAGTAGTGTGCTGCTCAGGAATAAGATCCGCGCTTGGGTAGCATCAAGCCGCGATCGTCAGCGAGCAGTAGCAGATGTGTTGCAAGAAGTGCTACAGGAGTTACTACAAAGCGATCGCTACATGCAACAGCAAATAACCTGGATTGCTGAATGTACTACTGATGCCAGATTGAGGAATGCCTTGCTATTTGCCAGTACAGAAGAGTATTGTTTACGACCAATTCGGAACCAACCGCTGCTAGTTTACCGATTTGTTAACTACCTACAGCGTAGCCAACGAGGAGGTTTGACCCAGGTACCTATCAAAAACTCAATCCGGCTAGTTTCCGAACAAGTCCTGACACCAGATTGTGAGAATTCAATAGACTTGCTAAATACCGAAGCCGTCACTCAGTATCAAGGCAGGCAGGCTACGGAAGAGCAGCAGGTCCAGCGGATAGAAGTGCAACAAAAATTTGAACAATACCTAGCTCAAAAGCTAGGTCAAGAGGCAGTGCAATGGCTACAGCTCTATCTCCAGGGTCGCTCCCAAGAAGAAATTGCTTCCCGGTTAAACTTGCCAGTTAGACAAATCTATCGCTTGAGGGAAAAAATTAGCTACCATGCCGTACGAGTGTTTGCCCTTAACATTGAGCCCGAACTAATTGGTAACTGGCTAGAGACTTCTTTGAAAGAACACGGCTTCGGTCTAACACCTCAGCAATGGCAGCAATTCCGCTCAAAATTGACCCCGCGACAGCATCAGCTCTGCGAACAGGTGCAAGCTGGCAAAAATCTTGAGACGATTGCTCAAGAACTGCAGCTAAAAACCCCTCAGCTCATGGGCGAGTGGAGTAAGATTTATCTAGCAGCCCAGACCCTGCGCAGCGATTCTTGATCGCTAGGAACCGCATAAAATAGCTGTACATGTCGGCTGTAAATAAATACTAGAAATATGCCGGATTCACATCAGCGGACTGAGGCAAACAATAGCAATCAACCAGTACGCCCACAGCCTCAGACTGAGGGAGATTTAGGTGTGGACACTGCTCAGATGTTCCGACTTATAGATAGTGTGTTGTTCTTTGAGGCATGTCTGTACCACCAAGTTTTGCCCCTAGCTCTAGAAGAGAATCGCCTCATACTGGGTATGGTGAATCTAGAAGATACTGC
>JAFAVL010000238.1 GCA_019242465.1 Chroococcidiopsidaceae cyanobacterium CP_BM_RX_35
CGATGCGTCAATTCCTGCCATCAGTTCGATTGTTTCTTTCAACACCATCACAATCCGTTGATAGTGTCGGATATCCTTATGACTAAGGAAATGTCCTTCACGCTCTTTGAGCCACTTTTGACAAATCTGACAACCACCAAGATAAAAGTTCCAGACTTCCAGCGGCACGCCCTTAAAGTACTGAGTTCGGTTGATCCAAACCAACCCTACGTCTGTACTCTGGCTCGGCTCGGTATAATGCACTGTCTCTACCTTGTTATTGCCCATAATGGGATAACTGGCAATTGTTGACATGCATGCTTCAGGCTTGTATCTACTAGTAGATGGAACCTGTATTCGAGTCAACCCTCTAGCACGAAGATCCGCTATTGGTTTCTCCTGCCACCGGGAATGAACCTCATACCAAGCCACTTTACGGAGATCGATATCAGCTTGATTACCAAGCTTAGTCGTTGTCTTTTGGGGGCGTCGAAAGAGCTTTCGATCTGCTGATGCTGTGTTCATTTCTAGCAGGTATTGCATAGTAAAATTTGAGAGATTCTACATGCGAATCAACTTCAACGTTCCGTTCCGGGGGCTAGCTCAAGGCAAGCTCAAATTAACGGAAGGATTAGCTATGAGTTGATTTATAGTCTTGCATGCAGACACTTCAATTATGTTGAGATAAAAGGTTGAGACTGTACATCTTATGTCTGTTTTGTGTATGATTAGGAAATCTGACACTTAAAACTATTCTGGTAGTTGCATCCGGCTTAACGTTTTCAGCGTACCCCTAAAAAGCAGCAGGCATAGCAATCCCAATACTAGGGGAGCTGCCCAAACCCCTGACCAACCAGTTCCCTGCACGAAGGCATCGCGGCTGAGATCGATATAGTAACGGGCTGGCACAATGTAGGAGACGAGGGAGAGGGGAAAAGGAATGTTGCTCAGGGGATACAGGAAACCAGAAAGCAACAGAGCTGTCAGGAAACCAACGGTAGAAACGATCTGGACCGCTACGCTCTGTTCCTTGGAAACGGCACCTATCTGAATGCCGAACATGACACTGGTAAGCAGAAATATGAGTGTACCGACCAAAAAGGGGGTGGGATCTCCAGCAAACCAGAGTCCAAAAATCAGTGAACCAAGGGTAACGATTAAAACAGCTTCAAATAAGCCAATGAGCAAATAGGCAAGAGCTTTGCCCAGTGTAAGCTCAATAGCACTCAGGCTAGAGGCATAAACCTGAACGATTGTGCCTTGCTCTTTTTCTCGTACCATGGCAATTGCCGCTAGTAATGATGGATAGATCCAGAGGATAACTGCGTAAACCCCAGGCACGACATAGAGTGACTCTTGCCTTCCTGGATTAAACCAGAGGCGCACATCGGCTGTCACCTTAGCAGTACTTGTATTTAATCCTTGGCTACTTAAGAAGAAGTTAGTTGTAGAGATAATACTATTAGCAATCACGCGAGCGTTGTTAACATCGGTACCATCAACTAAAACTTGCACATTGCTAGAGTTAGAGGCATTAATTTGGCGCTCAAAATCTGGTGGGATCACAACTGCGACTTTTGCCAATCCTCGATCAATAGCATCGCGAGCCGGATTTCTACCAGACCAAAGGGTGGAGTTAAACTGGGTAGTGGCAAAGAAGCGTTCGCTGTAGGCGCGGCTAAGTGGCGTTTGGTCGAAGTCCTGGATGACCAAGTTAATATTCTTGGACTCCAGTCTGACGCCAAAGCTAAAGAGTATTAAGGTAGCGAAGGGCAACAAGAATGCCAGGGCTAAAGTCAGGCGATCGCGCCGGAATTGAGCTAACTCTTTGCTACATTGAGCGAAAATTCGTTTCATTTATTTTGGGCTCTAGAAACGACTCCAATGAAGGCATCTTCAAGGGAAAAGGGAATTGGTCGGAGCGATTCGATATTGATTTGAGCTGCCCTGAGCATCGCTTTAAGTTGAGGAATTTGCTGTTCGGGGTCATCAAACACAATATGCAAGCGATCGCCAAATATTGACACTCGCCAAGGCTCATAGCGAGTCTTAAGCAAATCAGAAGCCGTCTGAGCTTGAGTGCAACGCACTTCGAGCAGCTTTCCTAACTGTTCAGCTTTGATTTGACTGGGCGAACCCTGAGTTACCAATTCTCCATCCACCATAAAGCCCATACGATGACAATGCTCGGCTTCTTCTAAGTAATGGGTTGTTACCAGCACCGCTGTGCCAGAGCGAGCGAAATCCTCAATTAACTGCCAGAATTGACGCCGGGCTAGGGGATCTACCCCCGATGTTGGCTCGTCCAGAAACAGGACTTCTGGCTCGTGCATTACAGAGGCTCCAAAAGCCACCCGCTGCTTCCACCCACCTGGTAACCGACCAGTGAGCATATCTTCTTGACCAACCAGCCCACAAGTCGCGATCGCCCAGTCAATTTTGGCGCGACGAACTTTGCGAGGAACTTCGTAAACTCCACAGTAAAACTCCAAGTTCTGGATCACACTAAGGTCATCGTAGAGGGTAAATTTCTGACTCATATAGCCGATGCGCTGACGCAATTTAGTGTTGCGCAAATCGCTACGCCATCCAGCTAGGGAAAGTTCTCCGGCACTTGGTGTTAGTAGACCGCACAGCATTTTAATTGTTGTGGTTTTACCAGCACCGTTAGCGCCAAGTAGACCATAAATTTCGCCGTAATGGACTTTTAAATTGACATCTTTTACTGCTTGAAAGCTGCCAAAAACTTTGCAGAGATTTTGCGTATAGATAGCGATTTCAGAGTCAAAGCGCTCCGCATGGATGTTGGGAAGCCCAACACCCTGTTCTTGGTCAGGAGCTTGATATACACGTGGAAACGGAATGACTTCTGGTTCAGAGC
>JAFAVL010000282.1 GCA_019242465.1 Chroococcidiopsidaceae cyanobacterium CP_BM_RX_35
AATAATAATTGAATAAATGCCGCTCAGTCACTTTCCATTAGCGGGAGAAACGCTTGAGATCGACGTAGCCCTCATACTCAAAAAATGGCTCCACGGCTAGCACTTTTACGGAGACAAAGCGTTCGATCTCCTTGCAGATAGCATCAAACCGGGGAGTAGGGCTTTCTGTTGTCACAAATGGAAAAAAGCAGTTCTCCGAAGAGACTGCTCATAATTAATCGTGTAGGCAGAGTAAATTTCTAAATGACCGAAGCGTAGGTTTGTTTACATCCCCAATCTTAATTTGGGCTGCCAAAAGACAACATTAGTAATAATGCTGAACTTTAGTTTGACCTGTTAAAAGAAAGTATGAGTAATAATGCTGAACTTTAATCTGTTGAAATACGCACTAAAGTTAGAACCTATCAGCCCGGTTGAGTGAATTTACCGTAATGGAGGAAAAAATAATCTGGGTTAGTTTAACTGAATGACAGGAATATGTCACCAATAGCAATTAACTAGTAACTGTACAACAGAGAAAGCGGGCGGCGAGAATCGAACTCGCATCATTAGCTTGGAAGGCTAGGGTTTTACCACTAAACTACGCCCGCAGATTGTTCACAGGATGGCACGTTTGCTAATTATAGCTCAATTTTTGAAATAGAGAAATTTAAATCGACGCTTGCCTTTAAAGCGGCGATGGCTTCGATTTAACGCGAAGGTTAGTGGGAGAGGGAGTTTTAGGCTGTAGTTGCAGTGCGAAAGTTAGAACCGTTTCATCAACCCCTTTAAGTTTAAGAGAGCTATATTTAGCAATTTCATCTTCCTGGAGGTAGTCTGCGACAGTCGCAGAGACGAGGACAACACCAGGAGCGGCAGCTTGTTGGATGCGTGAGGCAATGTTGACACTAGGACCGATTGCTGTGTAGTCGGCGCGTTCGGCACTGCCAAACATTCCTACTACCGCTGTACCTTGGTGAATACCACAGCGAAACTGGACAGGGATGCTAGAGTTTTTCCCTACTAAACCTTGCTCAATCCAACGCTGGTTGAGTCGTGAGAGAGAATCCTGCATCGTTCCTGCCGTGGCGATCGCTCGTCTGACTTGCTCATTAGGCGTCAGCTCCTCTGGTGCCCCAAAAATAGCCAAAATGGCATCTCCCATAAACTTATCCACCGTACCACCGTTAGCAAACACTACTTTGGTCATGGCTTCTAGGTACTCATTCAATAACTCTGCCATTCGTCGCGACCTGAGTGTGTTTGCAAGCTCTGTGAAGCCCACAATATCACTAAACAAAATTGTGATTAAGCGTAGCTCTGGGCGCAGATCGAGCATCAACTCACCAACTGCTGCCTTTTGTACCATTGCCGGAGGCAGAAAGCGCTTTAGCACCGACTCCGTTAAGTAAGTATTCAATTCCACAACCCGTCGTTCATTTTCCTTCAAAGCCAACAGATTTCGTACAGCTGCCAGCAGTTCCCGCTCATTAAACGGCTTGGCAAGATAGACATCTGCCCCACATTCTGTCCCCACAATCCGGGTTTCCTCATCAGCTTTCGCCGTCAGTAGGACAATTGGCATCCCCTTCAACTGATCTTCATTCCGAATTAACCGAGTCATTTCTAGCCCCGACAACTGAGGCATCATCAAATCCGTCACCACTAAGTCGGGTAAGTGGGTTTGAGCCATCTGGAACCCCTCTAAGCCATTACGGGCAGTTCGGACGCAATAACCCCCGATTTGGCACAGAATGTTAGCCACATAAGTCCGCAGATCAGGATTATTTTCTACCACCAAAATCGAGGGAGCGAGGGGGTGGGAGGGCAAGGGGGGAAAACTGGCATTATCTTCTCCCACTCTCCCACTCTCCCCTGCCGCTGAATCTACTAGCTCCAAGTCTGCCAACTCTACGGCAGCGCGATCGAGTTGCACCTGTCTTGGTACTGTCAGTACTTGGTCAAACGGGAGGTGAGCCACTCCAGTTTGCAACCAAACTGTAAACGTGCTGCCTTCACCCTCAATCGACTCCACTGAAATTTGACCTCCGTGAAGTTCAACAAGTTCTTTGACTAAAGCCAGTCCCAAACCACTACCCTCGTAAGAGCGGTCAGCTTTAGAAGTCACCTCACTTTGTAGAGGTTGAACTTTTTGAGGAGACGACAAATCTTCAGTTTGACGAAACCGCTCAAATAAGTGAGGAATCTGCTCTCTGGCAATCCCAATTCCAGTATCACTGACTGATAACAAACAACGATGCCCTGCTGGTTCTACGCTAACGGTAATTTTTCCTCCATCAGGGGTAAACTTCATCGCATTTGATAGGAGGTTGTAAAGTACCTTATCGAATTTTTCCGCGTCAAGATAGACAGGCGGGCAGTGTCTCATTTGGGTGACTAGCTGTAGCCCTTTGTTCTCACAGTAGGGACGAAAGGACTCTAGGATCTGACTAGTCAATTCCACCAAATCAAAAGGACGGAAACTGGCTGGCATCCGACCAGCGTCAAGTCGCTGTAGATCCAGAAATTGATTCACCAATCGCAGCAGTCGGCGGGAGTTGCGTAGGGCGATCACTGCTTGCTCTTGGGATAAATCTTTTTGTTGAGCGACAGCTGATTCTAATGGTCCGATCATGAGCGTCAGCGGAGTGCGGAACTCATGAGAGACATTTTGGAAAAATTCGGTTTTCTGTCGGTCTAATTCCAGCAAGCGCTCAGCTTGCTGCCGAGTTTTTTGATAAAGCCGAGACTGCTGCACGGCGATCGCCGCTTGGGCTGCTACCGCTTGAGCTAATTCAATCTCTGCTGAGAGCCACTGCCGAGGTTGGTGAGTTTGGCGCAGAGTAATACTGCCAATACTTAAGGGAACGCCTGTGGTGGCTCCGGCGACTTCCTTAAGCGAGCTTAAGGGAACACCTGTGGTGGCTCCGGCGGCTTCTTTGAGCGAGCTCAAGGTATCTGCCAGTAAGGGCACAACCAACAGTGCTCGTGCTCTTGTCTTTAAGGGCAAATCCAACCCCTTCATTTCCGGTTGCTCTATCAAGTCAGGAATCACGACTGGCTGTTGCGTCTTTAAAAGTTGTTGCAAAACTGGGTTGCCAGCAATGGGAGAGTGCGATTGGGGTAGATGTTTTGGTTGTCCTGTTGCTGGCTCAGTCCGATCGTACAAACCCACACACTGAACAAACTCATCTTCCTCTGTCCAGAGCGAGAGCGCACAGCCGTCCACATCTAACGCCTGCCCTAATTGGTGGGTGATGGCAGCAAAGATATCTTGCGGATCGAGGCTAGACCGAATCGCCCAGGTGATTGTATTAATTAGCTTCTCCCGCTGAGCCAGAGCCGAGATTCGCTCGTATGCGCGTGCTTGAGAGATAGTGAGGGCTGCCTGAGCCGCTACCATGAATACGAGCCGCACTTCATCATTTTGCCATTGACGTGGCTGTTCGCACTGGTGCAGCGCTAGCACCGCCATCAGCTCTTGTCGGCAAATAAGTGGCACTACCAAGCTGGAGCAAATATGGGTGGCTTGATAAGCTTGAGCGCGTTGTTGACATTCTACCGTATCACCTTGGAATCGCTCATCCTTTGACACATTATTAATTACCTGTACCTCGCGTGTCTCCCACACCGTTTGTGCTAGCAGGGATGGAGGATAAGGGATAAGAGGTGAAGAGTTAGAGGCTGCTTCATTCTTCTGCCCACTTCTTAGCTGCTGATAGACGAAACATTCGTCTACCATTCGGTTGTCCTGAAAGGGACGCAAGATGCAGCAACCAGTCTGAAGCATGTAACCTACGGTATCTACAATTGTCTGGAGAATTTGCCGATAGTCTGAGGCACTGCGAATTGTATTAGTAATGGTATTGAGCAGCGACTCTTGGCGGAGTGTCCGGCGAAGTTCCTGGGTGTGAACCTTCAAAATGTTATAAAGATCTAAAGCTTGACGTACCACTGCTTGAAGTTCCTCTAGCCTCCAGGGCTGAGTCACGCACTTGAAGACCTTACCAGTTCCCACTGCCTCTACTAGGTCTTCTGCATCAGCGGAGTCGGTTAAAACGATCCGTATAATACCGGGATACTGAGTAGCTGTGAGGCTAAGAAACTCTGAGATACTCATCAACGGCAGGTGCTGGTTGCAGATGATAACTGCGACATCTTCCTCTCCTGCCAGGATCTCTAGTGCTGCTGAACCTGAAACCGCCATTAGCACTTGACATTCTTGATGCAAAGCACGGTAGAGTTGGTCGAGATGACCTGGCGTGTCAGCGACGACCAGAATTTTTGGTTTAGTATTGGCTCGGAATTTCATGCATTGCTTGCCCGCTGCGATTGCAGTCGGATGAAGGCTAACCTGACTTAGGCAGAGGTATTGCAGTTATACTGAGCCGGATTGGAAGAGGGGAAACTGTGTTGTTTACCAACGAAGCATGACACAAATCTCCAAATTCCTCGGTGTTGCTGGCTACGCCTTTAGCAATTGCCTGTCGTGCAGCCCGATTCGTTATCGCTCTAGCAAAAGTCAATTTTTTCTACGTATCTACAGTACGTCTTTACATTTTTATCACCTTTTGCTTGGCTATTAGTATCAGAGGACTATCCATTGGTTGTTTTTCAAAAGTTCTGACAACAGTTACAACAATCGCTTAGCGTCTTAGGATATGGGTATCCTACATCTGTTTTGACACCCTTGTCTTCTTCAACTGGCTGGCAACCACCAGCATCCGGTCAATCCGACAGCTCGTCATCCCACCTTATCCAAATCCGTGCAGCCCAATCGGTTGATCTGAGTACTATTGCCGAAATCCTTGTTGATAGTTTTCATTCCTCAGACGGTATCTGGGGTTGGGCTCATCCACTACTGCGCTTAGGAATCTACGAGGACCTCAAAAATCGGCTCCGCTCGAACTCGCAAGAACAGCACATCTGTCTAGTTGCTTTTGCTGCTACTGGTATGAGTAGAACTGGTGATTTAGCTGGAACCGTAGAAATGGCATTGCGTTTGAATGAATTCTGGCAATGCGTTCGCCCTCGCTATCTCTACTTGTCAAACCTCGCTGTCCACCCAAGTTATCGTCGTCGCGGTGTTGCCCAGCAATTGCTCTTAAACTGTGAGCGAGTTGCTATCTCCTGGGGGTTTCAAGACCTTTATCTCCACGTTCTCGAAAATAACTATCAGGCACGTCAGCTCTACTTTAAGCTGGGATACCAATTGCAACAAGTCGATTCTGGTTGGAATGTCTGGCTAATGGGACGACCAAGGCAGCTTTTCTTGCACAAGCATTTGAGTGTTGCCCCAGTTGAGGAAAGCAGAGGGACGAAGAGGCAGGGGCACAGGGCAGAGGGGGAGTAGGAAGGAAAGGTTTAATTTGTTTCCTCTGCTCCCCTGCTTCTTCTAGTCAAAGTCTCCCTTGGTCAAGCAAGAGGCAGGGGCAGGGGGGAAAACCCCAAAGGATAAATCCAGGGGCTTCAAACCATGTGGCGCATGGGTGCTAATCAACTCTTTTCCCCCTGCTCCCCTGCTCCCTGCTCCCCTGCCTCTTCTGGTGAGGGAAGTCGTTTCTCCCAATTCCTTTGCGTAGCGCCTAAGATACGGAATTACCAACTGTAAAAAGTCATTATTAATATACTTTAGTTAGCTAATCCAAGTTCAGGTTTAGTACCTAACGATACCAATTTTCAAGAATTTAGTATTGATTAATTCCAGAGAATGTTAGGCAAAATTCATATAGTTTGAAAAGCCGTGTTATCCAGTAATAGCGTTTTCCTGCCCTGTCTAGAACCATCTAGCGCAACAAGGAGCTTCCTCGTGCATTTATCTAGACTCATGTCTGCCAGATTGCTCGATTGTATTGCTATCTTGACTTGTCCTCGAACTTCATAAAATCTTTACACTTTTACCTGGTTCTTGATTAAGACTTAAAGATTATATTGCTGCTGCTTTGTACGAGCTTTGACTAAATATCCTAGGATAGGAATGGAATCTATGTGAGCAATTGCCATTTATTCATATCTTGTTAGTTTAACAGTTATGTTATCTCTATAAGAGAAGGCGAAAGATTGATTTTTCTCCCCACAATTCAAGTGCAGACCCACAAGAAATCTATGTGGAGTAGGAAACTAGATGGATAGCGAAAACCAGCAGGGCTACCAGATGGGTCTGGCGCTAGCTGAATACGCAATCAGCCGTACCTGTGTCACCAGATTCCGTGGCCATAGTGAGATGAACAATGGAAGTGAAGACCTGCAGGCTTCGGAAATTCTCAAATTGCTGCGTAGCGAACAGATACTGATGGTAAATGCACGGCGACGGAATGGCTTAATCCTCTATAAGCAATACCATGCTGAATTTGCTGGACCAGGGGCTGCAGTAGGTGGTTTTTATGACCGCGACTGTCAGTGGGCACTACCAGTTGGACATCTATCTTTACTGACTCCCGAATCTCATGAAGAGCGACAAAAGGCTTACTTAATCAGACGGCAATGGATTCGACTGACGAGAAAAATTACAGAAAACCCAGTCCCTCAACAGCGAGTCCAGATAATTCTAAATCAATTTGAAAATTACTTTGACGTTGAGACAATTGCTCAACTGCCGGATGAGGCGTTTGCGCTTTCAGTGGGCGTCTTGCCGCAAACGGTTAACCTGGTGCGCCGAACTCAAGAGCGAGTTGGAGGGGAGTAAGAAGGGCAGGGGGACAGGGTGGAGATCCTACCTCTCAAGTGGAGATAGTAGCAGCTGTAGATGTCTGGTCTAGGCAATGCTGGACTAGAAGAATTAATGCTGCAACGACTGAGGCTTTGTCTGTGGCATTCACCTTAACGATTGGCGGACGGGTTTGAGCGTTCACGTAGCCCAGAGCGATCGCTATATTCTCCTCTCCCCAAGCCCCAGGACAGTCTAAGTGGGTGAGACCAACGATCATGGGAATTTGCCGACGTTGATTCATAAAACTGATCATGCGACGGGCATAGCGAAATTCGCTTGGGCGATGCGCCGCCACTAGCAGAATGTAGGCGTGGGCTTGGCGAATTAAGATGTCCCACATAAAATCAAATCGAGCCTGACCAGGTGTACCGTAGATGTGCAAAGCCATATCGGGACTGAACTGTAGCCGTCCGAAGTCCATAGCGACAGTTGTCTTTTTCTTCATCTGCGCGGTTTCATCCGTTGCTTTACGGTCAGTATCAACAACTTCTATCTCACTCACGGAACGAATAAAAGTGGACTTTCCCACCCCTACAGAGCCCGTTACCACTAAACGCATGATCTCCATCAGACTCTACTCCTGAGAAAGCCCACTAAGTTGTACAGAAATGACTGGTTAAGACTAGTGCCATTAGTTGATGCGACCGATTCTGGCATAATTTCTGCCATTGGTGGTGCTTTCCTGTTGGGTTGGGAGACAATGACAGGTACTTCTTCAACTAAGCCAACAACCATCATTCTGAAGGCGATCTGTTGAACTGCTTCCACTGATAGGTGTAGTTGTTTGGCAACCGCAACGATTGTTGCTGATTTATCAGCAAACTCCCAAACTTGCAACTCTTGAGCATTTAACTGTAAATGAGGTTTGCCTGCGCTCGCCTTAGTCAAACCGCAATTCGGGTCAGGCAGTTTTTGAGCAAATGGTGTCCAGTCTTGCAACACCCGCAATCCTAATAAAGTCGCTTCAGTTGCAAGCAAGCTTAACCCAGTCATTTCTGCCCTAGGTAGCGGAGCTTTAGGATCGAACTTGAACTGACCATTCGGCGAGCGAAACAAAGTACAGACTCGTTGTAGCACTTGAGCGTGGAATAGCAGCTTCAGTTGCTCTGGAGTTATCACTCCTTTGGCCTTCAAGTACAGGCCCAGTGGTTGCTCTCCTCCAGCCCAAGCACGTATTTGCTGTATGAGTTGAGGACTTAGCCAGCCTCGTTGTTGAATTAACGAGAGCAAGCCTTTTTGGTCTCGCTGGTTGGCTACTGCGACAATGCGTCCACCCTGTAGCCAGAGATAATGAACTGGAGCTTGCTTGCCAGCTTCTGGTTCAAACTGGAGCGAGAGTAGACCAGTTTTATAGCCTTGCTCAACGAATTGAAAAATTTCTGGTAAGGAGAATTCTGATAAGTATCCCGTGAGTATCATAAATTTGCTCTTTACTAGCTGAGAGCTGCTTTCAATTCAGCTACCACTTTTTTAATTTCCAACATCGGCAGACCCTGCTTAGCCGCCTGACTTGCAAGGACTAGCAACACTGCCTCCTCGCCACAGCTAATCAGAATGCTGTAACCCTTATCCCCTTCCACGTAAATGCGGTCGAGTGTACCCCGACCCAGTTCTTGACCGATGCGCTCTCCCAACGACAGCATGGCAGCAGACATCGCTGAGGTCCGCTCCTCGTCCATATCCACTGGTAGACTGGAAGCTAATGGGAGACCGTCTGGTGAAACCAGAGCCGCTCCTTGGATATCACTCGTGGTGGAAACAAAATGCTGCAGAATGTTATCAATCTTGTTGCTAGTAAGAACCATAGTGTTTTCCTTAGCCGTTAGGGGCTGTAGTGTGTAGCATTAGAGATGTCTTCATTAAGACAGTTAATACGACCAGACATCTGCATGAAAGCCCATGCTTTGCCCAGTTACATAACCGCTACACCAGGGGCAGGCACTCATCAGGGAATTTGTCCAGTTGGTTGAGATATTCAAATCTCCATTTGCCTTACCACTGCGATTGCAGCTTTAGGGTTGTGCAAGACCGCTATCAACTTGTTTGAGGAATGAAATTTGCTAGTCTTTTTTATAACAGTTAACAAATGTTGAAGATATTCGTAAGATCAACGATCTTTTGAGCGGGGTTACCCCAGCATTGTCAAAAACTCCGTGATCTCAACGTAGTCTAACTCTTGGCAAACTCTAAGAGCAGATTTCCCAGCCTCCGAGTTGCCTTGGAAGCACAAAGGATGTTTGTATATTTATAGAGTTGGTGCTAGACATAAGAATATTACCTCAGTTACTTAAGAGACCTTCTCCGATTCAACTTGCTGCCCAAATGGCATAATGTTTGTTTAACTTCACTAGGGTTCGCTGCATGATTCGTATCTTGCTGGTAGACGACCAGAGGGTCATCCGCGAAGGGCTGCAAGCTTTGCTAGAGCCAGAAGTAGATTTTCAGGTGGTGGGAAGCGCTAACGATGGACAAACAGCTATTGAGCAGGTAGAAGCTCTACAGCCTGATGTTGTACTGATCGATATCCAAATGCCACGGATGGATGGAGTAACCGCCACACGGATTATTACTCAGCGCTTTAGCGAAACTAAAGTCTTAGTTCTCAGCAGCTATGATGATGAGGCATCCCTTGCTAATGCGTTAAGGGCAGGAGCGAAGGGCTATTTGCTGAAGGATACTCCTGCTACAGAACTGGCAGATGCAGTTCGGTCTGTGAATAAAGGATACGCTCAAATTGGACCAGGGCTGTTTGACAAAATTAATATTGGCTCGACTGCAGCAAATTTTACGGCATCAGACCAAGTTAACCCCAGATCGACAGCGCTGACACCTTTAGAGATGGAGGTCACACGTGCTCTTAAAACCTTCAATCCCCAGTTTCTGCCTGAAGTGGTTCGTCTGACTGTGGAGCTGGGAGCAGTAGCAAGAGTTTTGGCGCAAGTCGATTCCGAGCTTAAACACGATCTGACAAACCTACCTGTACTGTACTTAGTTGGTGCTTTATCAGCTCATGCAGATGAAGAAAACAAGACGCTAGCTCTGTTTTATCTAAGATTGGGGTTCAAAGAGGGCATTAGACAGGGATTGTCCTGTGAGGAGCTTTTGTTGTTCTATCAAGAGGCTGTGCGCCTAGAATCTGAAGAAGCCTTCGCTTGGTTGACGCAAGTTTACGGACCATGGGATAACGAGGCAGGTTTATCTTTCCTGCTCGAAGAGGCTGCTTGTGTGTTTGGCTCAGATTCAACACAATACCAAACGCTGCTGGCACTCAAGCAGGTTAGAGTCATGCGGACATTGGGTGAAGGCTGCGCTGCCTTGGGTTCAATGATTGAAGTCCTAAACCAGGTTAAGCAGTTCTGTCAGGTATTGGAGGTGTAAAGATTATTATGGCAAAGTCCTTAAGCGATCTAGAGCAGGTCGAGCAGGAACTGGCAGAACTCCGAAACCAGATGGCTCAGTCTTTTAGAGTTCTAGATGGGTTAGTTAAAGTTCAGACCCAGTTTGAGGACTTGGCGCAAACCTACCAGGGATTTAAGGCACACTTGAATGAAGTCCAGGTGACTCGAAAAGACGTAGCTCAAGTTCAGGCAGCTTTTAATCACCGTTTTGCAGAACTCGAAAAAGTTGTTGTGTCCAGGTGGGAAGAGGCCTGGAGTGAACTTCAGCATACCCAGAAGGAGCTGGGTACAACTGACCATAACCTTAGAGCTGAACTAACTGAGCAAATCAGTGAACTCAAGGGAGAATTTCAAGCAAGTCTAACGGTTTTCCTAAACGAATGGGAAAGCTACAAGCAAGCAATGCGGGCTCCTATAGATGAATTGGAAACTTTTATCAAAAAGCTGAATAATTCCAAATTTAGTGCGGAGCATTTTCAGAAGCAGACAAAGCTGGAAGCTGAGCAGAATCTGCTGAAAACTCAAATTAGCTCCACTCAGTCATCGCTACGTGACATGCAAAGAGAGTTGCGAACGATGCGTCGGCGACTGGTGATTGCAGTTTTAGTAGCAGGTTTAGTGCTGCCAAGCTTTACAGTGTTGCTGTTTGCTGCCTTCAGGCACTAAACAATGTCAATTCTCAGGTTTAATCGTTAAGCGAGAGAACAAGCTGGGGAGTTGGGATATGATGGTCTTCTCTAATCGGGACGACTGCGGTGCCAATCGCAAAAAACTCAATCACATGAGTCGCCCAGCCATATCTCCCCTCATGAATCTGCACCCCTACAATCCCCTCAGCCTTTAAGTGAGTAGCTTCAGCTTGCATCCGCTCCATTGCCAACTCTCTGGCATCGTAGAGAGCTTGAGTGAAATTAGTCATTTCCACGTTTTGACCAATATTTCTAAACCACTGCCCCAAACCTTGGCGACCAACATGGTAAACGCAGTTGCCCATCACCAGACCCACGGGTCGATAACCAGCCCGTAGCAGTGTCCAAAAATCTTGCCCTGATAGGTCACTGGTGAATGGTTTATTATCGATTGTCCTAAAGGCAATGTGCCGATTACGAGCCACAACAGCCGTGCCAATCGCTACAAATTCTGCTAGGTTGGGTTCCCATTCCATGTGCTTAGCTGTGAGCCGCACTCCCACAATCCCATCAGCACCTAGGGCGTCGGCTTCTTCTTCCATACGACTCATAGCTAGTTCGCGGGCATGGTACATTGCCTGCGATAGCACTGTCATTTCTTGATTCTGGCTCCAGTTAGCCTGTTGAAAACCAATGTGGTAGATAGAGCAGCCGACAACCATACCCACAGGTTCAAAGCCAATCTCCTTCACTAACAAAAACTCATTGACAGATAGGTCGCTGGTGAATAAACGTCTTTGACCCTTTTGACCGCTCATTGCTTCCAATCGTTCGCGGGCATGAGCGGGGAGATCCCCAGGCATTGGTTGATTATTAGTCATTGCTTTCATCCTTTAAACAAGTTTTTGTTAGATACTCTTGTACTCATGACTACGCACGAAGCTGCCCAGGTTCCAGCTTTGTTTGATATTCATATATCAGTAAATTCTACTTCAAGTCTTTACACTATTTCAGTATTTTCAACAACCTAGAAAAAGAAATAAATGCATTACATTTGATTTATCTTCTCAATATTTGTTCTCCAATAACTGCCCCTGTTGTGTTTCAAAAAAATAATGCTCATCTATACTCGCGTTGCTATTAAGAAAAGCAACATTCTTACAGGACACCTATAAGAAATAAGAGTACGTCTCATTACTGTGCTGAGTTTTGCCACATCAAAGAAATAATTACCATGTGCTTATCTGACAATTCAACTATTACCTTGACTCACAATACCATCGTTCAAAGTCCAACGGTCGTAGTGATGTTTGGCTCAACTTTCCAAAGCAGAAAAGAGACTGAACAGGCAGCTATCGATGCCTGGGAGTCTCATCTTAATAACATTGGCGACGAAATTACTGAGGTGCTAGCCACCAAAACAATTACTCAACAAGAATATAAGAAAGTACAAGCAGAAGTAGACGTTTGGTCAAAGCGGATTGAAATGGTAGCATCGAACAACTTCTGTAAGAATACAGTACGTCAAGCACTACTGCATCAAATGACCTGTAGGGATAAATTGCATCAGCTGAAAGTTTTAATCGAGCAGTCTAATGTCCGGCTCAGTATGCTTGAAAGTCAACAGATGATGTGGGAGAATCAACGCTCCTTATGTCCACACTCATATCTTGCAGCAGTAGGTGAAGTACTCCCAGCACCAAACTACGTTTGATATGGGCTTCTCATATCACTATGAGATATTCCTTGATCGGCACTAAACTCGGGCACAAAACCCCGACAGTACACCCCAAACGTTGTTTGGTGGTCGGCTTCTCGCGGTTGATGCTAACGAAAAATGCTTGAAGCAGAAAGTCGCCATCGCTGATTAACTGACTTGGCACGCCACTGCCCGAAGCGGCAAAACAAAATCTGAGCTGTACCATACCAATTTACCTAGAAATATGTGGCAAGTTAATGAGGTATTGGTACGGGCATAACTTGAATGGTAGAACTAACTCCTAACTCCAGCTTTAGTTTGACGCTCCGCTTGCAAATCCCTAACCGCGTGGGAATGTTGGCTAGCGTGACGCAGGCGATCGCGACAAATGGTGGTAATCTTGGTCAGATTGATTTAATCGAACAAACTCGTCAGATTTCCACTCGTGATATCACGGTTGATGCCGCCAGCACCGAACACGCTGAGAAAATTGTCCAAGCGGTTAAGGCATTACCAAATATCAAGTTGATTGATGTTTACGATCGGACCTTCAACTTACATCGCGGCGGCAAAATCAGTATTGCCAGTAGAATTCCGCTCAGGAGTGTTGCCGATCTAGCTATGGCATATACACCAGGAGTTGGTCGGATCTGTACCGCGATCGCCCAAGATCCAGAACAGGTCTACAACTTGACTATCAAACAAAATACTGTGGCTATCGTTACTGATGGCAGTGCTGTCTTGGGTTTGGGTAATCTGGGTCCATCTGCCGCCCTGCCAGTGATGGAGGGCAAAACCATGCTCTTCAAGGAATTTGCTGGCATCGATGCATTTCCGATCTGCCTTACGTCTCAAGACACTAACACCATCGTCGAAACAGTTAAACAAATTGCTCCAGTCTTTGGAGGTGTGAACCTAGAAGATATTGCCGCGCCTCGTTGCTTCGAGATTGAGAGCCAACTACAGCAGTTAGACATCCCGGTGTTTCATGACGATCAGCACGGTACGGCAATTGTCACCCTGGCAGCATTGATGAATGCCCTCAAGCTAGTGAATAAATCAATGGAGCAAATCCGCATTGTCATTAACGGTGCTGGAGCAGCTGGGGTAGCGATCGGCAGATTGCTGCGTAAAGCTGGAGCAGAAACCATCTGGATGTGTGACTCTAAGGGCATTCTTTCAACTCAGCGCTCTGACCTGAACGAACAAAAGCGGGAATTTGCCGTTACCCAGATGGGCTCTCTAGCTGGTGCTTTGGTTGGAGCAGATGTGTTTGTTGGCGTCAGCGTACCCGGCGTGCTAACCCCTGAGATGGTGAGAGCCATGGCAAAAGACCCAATTATCTTTGCCATGGCAAATCCTGTTCCAGAAATTCAGCCAGAACTAGTGACTGAAGATGTTGCCGTGATGGCAACTGGTCGTAGCGACTACCCCAATCAGATCAACAATGTCTTAGCCTTCCCTGGTGTATTTCGTGGGGCTTTAGATTGCCGGGCAACCACGATTACCACCACTATGTACCTAGAAGCTGCTGGAGCGATCGCCTCATTGGTCAAACCCTCAGACCTCAACCGCGAATATATCATTCCTTCTGTTTTTGATAAGCGCGTCGCTACTGTCGTCGCTACAGCTGTACAACGAGCCGCTCGTGAAGCAGGAGTTGCCCAGAGATGAAGAGGGCAGGGGAGCTTCCCCTGCTCTCTCCTTCAGTTAAGCCCAAAGATATAAGTTGACGTCGCGGCAAAATGGGAACAATGAGGAGAATAAATATTACGTCTTAGTCCTTCTTATGACTTTTAGTTGGTTTGACTTATTTTGGATTTTCCTGGCTTTGTCTTCACTCCAACCCATTTGGCAGCGCCGTCAGACAGAATTTCGCCGTGTCCAAACTCTGAGGGAATTTGAACGGGGACGCAATAGCCGGGTAATCTTGCTCATCCACCGCCAAGAGTCTATAAGTCTTTTGGGAATTCCTATATCGCGCTACATCACTATTGAGGATTCTGAACAGGTACTTAGGGCAATTCGCTTCACGCCAGCGAATGTCCCTATTGATTTAATTTTGCATACTCCTGGTGGTCTAGTTTTGGCAACCGAACAAATCGCTAGAGCGCTGATTCGTCATCCAGCAAAAGTCACTGTGTTTGTACCTCACTACGCCATGAGTGGCGGCACAATGCTGGCACTAGCAGCTGATGAAATTGTGATGGATGCTAACGCTGTCCTGGGACCTGTCGATCCTCAACTGGGTAACTTCCCAGCTGCTAGTATTCTGAAAGTTGTCGAACAAAAGCCCATTTCAGAAATCGACGATGAAACTCTCATAATGGCGGATCTTGCTCGCAAAGCGATTCAGCAGGTGCAGCGGTTTGTACGCACTTTGTTAAAAGACACCACTCCCCAGCAGAAAATTCTGCCAGAAAATGTTGAACCGATCGTCGAAGCATTAACTACTGGACAGGTAACTCACGACTATCCCATCACAGTTGAAGAAGCAACGGAAATGGGTCTGCCGGTCACGGTAGGGCTACCAAAATCAAT
>JAFAVL010000586.1 GCA_019242465.1 Chroococcidiopsidaceae cyanobacterium CP_BM_RX_35
CACCCGCTCGCTGGAGTGGTGCTGGAGCGCCAACAGTGAGAAAGTCATGCACTTTGCGAATTGCCGTCGTTAATTCGGCGCTGGCTAAGATATAGCCAACTCGCCATCCCGTTACACTATATGTCTTGGAAAGACTATTAATCGTAACTGTCCGCTCTGCCATACCTGGTAGCGTTGCCATAGCAACATGTTTGGCACCGTCATAAAGAATATGCTCATAAATCTCATCGGTGAAAGCCAGCACATCCCATTTCTGACAAAGTTCGGCGATCGCAGCCAATTCGTTGCGTGTGAATACCTTACCTGTCGGATTGTGCGGGGTATTGATAATAATTGCCTTGGTATTTGAGTTAAAAGCTTGACGTAACTCAGCGACATCGAAAGTCCAGTCAGGAGGATGCAGCGCTACATAACGCGGAATAGCATTGGCTAAAACTGCGTCTGGACCGTAATTTTCGTAATAAGGTTCAAACACAATCACTTCTTCACCAGGGTTGACTGTGGCTAGCATCGTCGCCGCCATTGCCTCTGTTGCTCCACAGGTAACAGTGATTTGCGTTTCTGGATCAATGTCCCAGCCTAAATACCAGCTCACCTTCTCGGTGATCGCTTGCCGAAACAGACGATCGCCCCAGGTAATGGCGTATTGATTGATGTCTGCTTGGATCGCCTCACATGCTGCCTTTTTCAGCTCAAGGGGGCAAGGAAAATCTGGAAAACCCTGAGCCAGATTCACTGCACCATGACGCAGTGCCACTCGCGTCATTTCTCGAATGACGGATTCGGTAAATTGGTCTGCTTTAATCGATGTCTTCTGCTTATTGAGCACCCTCTTTATTCCTCACACTTTTTTATAGTTGCTGAGGCACAGCATTACCTTGTGTCTAGGCTTTAGCCCCAGTGGTCAAGCGGTTGCAACCAATAAAAACAACACAACCGTGACTCTTAATCGCTCGAGCTATTATGGCTCACTCACCAATCTCTAAGACCTTTTGAAGGGATTGATATAAAGGGGATTTTGGCATTCCCTGCCTACTTTAAACTGACAATTGGAGCGAGGATAAGCGATGCACAGCAGCACAAAACCCGCAGCCAGTTGGGCAGGTTTAAGGCAACGCTGCTGCGCCTGATCAACCTCACCTTGAATGAGTTTTGCAGCACAGGTGATGCATGCACCATATCGACAACCCATTGGTAAATGCATTCCTGCCTGTTCCAAAGCTTTCAAAATCGTCTGGTTCTCGCGAACTTCAATGGTGAATTGATCGCGATTTATTAATTCGACCTGGTAAGCTTTCATTCCCAACGGTCTCTTGAACGAATGATTTAGATGAACTGAATTCTGCTCAAACCCAAATATCGGATGTGCAATCGCCACCGGGATAACGCATCTCATGAGCACGAGATGGTCCCTTCGGTTCTGCACCAAAATCAACGTAGAAATTTGGATTAATTGACAATCCTCCTGTTTCGGTGTTGCAATCAATTTGCAAAATAGAAGAACCCTCTTTCACCAAGTCAGGATAAAACTGGTCATCCCATGTGCTGAACAACGAGTTCGTTACATAAAGTCGTTTTCCATCTAAGCTTAATTGCAGCATTTGGGGACCGCCAATCAGTTTATGACCTTTCACTTCTCCACTTTTGCCTAGCAATCCACCGACCCAAACTTCTCCTGTTTGTTTAGGATTTTGTGGATCGCTAATGTCGTACTGGCGAATATCACCATGTAGCCAATTAGAGAAGTAGAGGAAGCGATCATCTAAAGACACAATTATATCGGTAATCAAAGAGGGCAATGGAATTGGGAAACCCTCTAAATCAACAGTTGGCACATCAATAACTTTGTCTACCTGCCACGTACCATTTTTATACCAATGCCAGATGTTGCTGCTAAGAGCAGCTCCTACAAATCCATGAGTGCTATCGGGATTGTGATGGAACCGAACTTCTAATGGAATCAACCCATCCTCACTTAAATCTACACTTTGAATGATTTCGTGCTTTTCCCAGTCCCAAAAGTGGAGATGTTGCCCGTACTTTCCAGCGGCCACATCGTTCAAATCAAAACCAGGATAAAAGGTTTTGGGTGCCCCCCACTCACTGCTGACCATGATGTTGTGGCGGGGTTGGTACCAAAAGTCGTAATTGAATTTTCTGCCGTTGGCTTCTTGCTCCCAACGACCGAAAATGTCGAAGTTATCGTCAAGCAGCAAAAAGCCACCAGGACCATTTCCTTCACTGTCGCCCAGCATGGAGATCATGACCTGCCCGTTAGCCAGGCAATGGACGGTGTGGGGAGCAGAAAGATTGACTTTGGCTTTAATATCTTCTGGTTCAATCACTTTATAGAGTTTGGGAGCTTTTGGATCGACCGTATCCACAATGTAAACCCGACTGGAACGTATACCAGGAATCACTAAATAGCGACGGAATTTGCTGTCGTCTCCATGACAGGAGCTACAGGCATTCCAACCAAAATGATGAAGTTCATCGCCAATGTAGGGCATTGGTAGACGGTGAATCACTTGGGAGTAGGTTGGAGATTCTGGAGCAACATCTACCGTTGCTAAATAGTCGGGTTCTGCAATTGTGGAGCCAGTATAAAGGGCAATCGTATACAGAAGCTTTTCCCGCTCTCCTTGTAGGGCAGCTTCTGGTGATGCATAGCCGGGTCCACAACAAGTGTGCGACATAGACGTACCTCAACTCAAAGTGTAAAGTTTTGGCTTTCAGTTATTAGCCCTAAGTTTATATTTAAGCAGTATATACGGAAAATATATCAGTTTACCGTATTTTAGGAGTCAGGTGACGTTGAACTGGTCATCACGCCAGAAGCAGGATAGCCCAATCACCAAAAGTGCGGAAAACCCAATATTGGATACTAAAAATTAATTAAGTACAGTATTTTGCTCGAATTACAGTAGATTATAAAGCTAGGAGAGTTAGCAGCGCTCTCATTCGAGCAATTATCAACCAATACTCTTCAACCTGCGATTTTCAGCATTGAGGAACAGACATCTTGATTCAATTAGACTGGTTCCCCGTTTTAGCCACTTTCAGGCGACATACAGCATCGATCTTGCTATTTACTGTGGGTTTGGTTTTTAGTTTGACGATTTCTGCTTGCACGTCGAACAACGCTGCTGATTCTCCAGCTACACCAGCTAATAATTCAGGCTCAAACAAAGTAACGGTACAGATTGGTTATCAGAAATCTGGAACCCTGACTTTTGTAAAGGCGCAAGGGAGTTTAGAAAAACGCCTTGCGTCTACTGGTAATTCGGTTAGATGGATCGAATTCCCCTCTGGACCACCGTTGCTAGAAGCCATGAATGCAGGTAGCGTTGACTTTGGACACACAGGAGATGCACCGCCAATATTTGCCCAGGCAGCTGGGATACCAATGCTGTATGTCGCCGCTACACCACCGAGCCCTGAGGGCTCAGCAATCCTAGTCCGCAACAATTCCCCACTACAGCGCGTAGCTGACCTAAAAGGCAAGAAAGTAGCATTTGCCAAGGGATCGAGCGCTCACAATTTGGTAGTGCAAGCATTAACAGCAGCAGGATTACAATACAGTGACATTCAACCAAAGTTGCTAGCTCCAGCAGATGCCCGTGCTGCTTTTGAGCAAGGCAGTGTGGATGCCTGGGCAATTTGGGACCCATTCTTCGCCGCTGCCCAACGAGCAACTGGCGCTCGTGTCCTAGTAGATGGAAAAAACCTTGTGTCTGGCAGGGAATTCTATCTGGCTTCGCGAGCTTTTACCAGCGCTCACCCCGAGCTTGTCGAACTAGTGGTAGAGGAAATCAACCAAGCTGGGAACTGGGCAAAAGAGAATTCCCATCGGGCAGCTGAATTTTTGGCACCGCAGCTAGGGATCGATCTTCCAAGCATGGAGCAGGCGGAGCGAAGGCGGAAACGTTACGGAGTAAAACCTGTTACAGAGGCAGTGGTTGCAGAGCAACAAAAGGTGGCGGACACGTTTTTGCGTTTGCAGTTAATTCCTAAACCAATCAATGTTCAGGAAGTCATCTGGACACCGAAAGCGTAGAGTGTGAGGAATAAAGCGGTTGATAAATCAGCAGAAGACATCGATTAAAGCAGACCAATTTACAGAATCCGTTAAGCGTAGGTATGGCTCCTAATTTTCCAATTTCTAATACTCCAACCACGATCGCCATCGTTGGGGGTGGCTTTAGTGGTTCTCTGGTGGCTGCCAACCTGTTGAAGACTGCAACCCGACCCCTGCTCATTAAACTGATTGAGCGCAGTCACGACATCGGTAAGGGAGTCGCCTACAGCACGGACACCAGCAGTCATTTGCTGAATGTATCAGCAGGCAATATGAGTGCATTTCCAGATGATCCAGGTCATCTGCTGCGATGGCTTAACTACAACCGTAGTGAGTTGGCGGCAATCCTTCCTGATGAAGTTAACGCCAGCATTTTCATTCCCCGTCAGATCTACGGTCTCTACATTCAATCAATTCTGGAGGAAGCAGAAGCGACGGCTGCGAGTTCCGTCCGGCTAGAGAGATTGATTGATGAAGTGGTAGCGGTGGAGCCAGAAGGAAAAGGCGCGATTGTCTCCCTCCGTAGCAGTCTCCGTTTTCTAGCCGACAAGGTAGTGCTTTCCCTGGGGAATTCACCCTCCACCCCCCTTGTATCCCGGCACTTAGATGGCAACGACGAACGCCTACGAGATGGCTGGTCAACCAATGCACTAGTAGATCTTGAGCCTGATGCGCCAGTATTGCTAATTGGCACTGGGCTGACGATGGTGGATATAGTGGTGTCTCTTCACGAGCGGCAACATCGGGGCAAAGTTTATGCTGTGTCTCGACGGGGATTGTTTCCACTCCGGCATCAAGCGACCAAACCTTACCCCGCCTTTCTGAATGCAGAAACTGCACCAAAAACCATTCGGGGTTTGTTGCGTTGCGTTCGGGCGGAGGTGAAGGTTGCTGCCACGCAGGGTTATGACTGGCGAGCGGTGATAGATGCCCTACGTCCCATCACTCAGCAACTCTGGCAGCAGCTACCCAGCGTTGAACAGCAGCGCTATTTGCGCCATATCAAACCCCATTGGGAGGTGCATCGTCACCGTATTGCTCCCAGGATTGGTGATGTTGTAAATGAGATGCTGAATTCGGGTCAGCTCACCATTTCTGCAGGGCGCATTCAGGATTATCATGCTTTGCCTGACGCTGTAGCAGTGACCGTTCGCGAGCGCCAAACGCAAACCACTGATGTCCTGAGCGTTAGCCGCGTGGTGAATTGTACGGGGGTGGAAGCAGATTATCGCTACTCGTCCCAACCCCTGATCGTCAATTTGCGAGCCCAGGGTTTGATCCGTCCCAATGGAATTGGCTTGGGGCTAGATACAGCAACACGAGGAGCAGTATTGGACGCAAATGGCAACATTTCAACTTTACTCTATACGCTGGGAACCCCTCGCAAGGGAGATTTGTGGGAAACTACCGCCGTTCCAGAACTTCGAGAACAGGCGCAAATGGTGTCCGAGGCGGTGTTGCAGTCGCTTCCAGTGCGTGTGCGTCCTGTCTCTACCACGTCTCTATCAACCAGACGCATAGAAGACCGCTCAGTCAGTCAAGGAATTCCCCAATCAACTCTGCTATTTCGCCAATTCTTTGACCATGAATCCAGTACCTACACTTACCTGATTGCTGACAGGCAGACGAGAGATGCCGTGTTGGTTGATGCTGTATTAGAGCAGGTTGACCGCGATTTACAGGCGCTGGATGAACTAGAGTTAACGCTACGCTATTGTCTGGAAACTCATATCCATGCCGATCACATCACAGGGGCGGGCAAGCTAAGACAGCAAACGGGTTGTCGGATCATGGTGCCCCAGAATACAACTGTGATGTCTGCCGATCGCTCCCTTGCAGATGGTGAAACTTTAGTAGTGGGGTCTGTGGTGATACAGGCGATCGCCACACCAGGGCACACCCAAAGCCACATGGCATATTTGATCAACAGCAACCACCTGTTAACCGGCGATGCTCTATTGATTCGTGGCTGTGGACGAACAGACTTTCAGGAGGGTGATGCTGGAACCTTATACGATGCGGTGACGCAACGGTTATTTACCCTACCAGACGACACTCTAGTGTATCCTGGTCACGACTACAAAGGATGCACCGTTTCCACCATTGGCGAAGAAAAACGCCTGAATCCCAGATTTGCCGATCGTAGCCGCGCTCAGTTTATTACGATCATGAGTCATCTTGGCTTGAGCTATCCCAAAAAGATGAAGGAAGCTGTACCTGCAAACGAATACTGTGGTGATTTTATTCCCCAATCTAGTCTAAGCAACGTCATAAGCCCTGCGACAAATGAGGATCAGAAAAAAGTAGAACTTATGCTATCGACCAATACTGAAATTTACAATGATTATTTTGCTATGTACATTTAATACATCCAACTTATTTCTTAAAGGTAGGCTGAGTATTTACACTCAAAACGCCAAGACGTTTGACCAAGTCAGCTTAACTAATTTCAACTGATTTCTCGTTACAACATAACTGTTAATATTACCGCTGCACTCTTAGTATCTAGTACCAGAGATGGTGGCTAGTTTGACTTAGAGCTGCAAGCAACTCCTCACCAAGTTGAAGAAGGCTTAAACTATCTCCAAAGTTTGAACCTAGAAATTTTTCCACTAAAGCTCAAAAGCATTTTCGCTAGCAGCGTACCAAGCTGTCTGTAAATAAAAGCAAATATCCTTTTTTATCAAAACGATAAATCAAGATTATGCAAGCTTAAACTTAGGAAAATGTAGCCGGACATTTGTTCTGCATCCGATGCGCTCAA
>JAFAVL010000092.1 GCA_019242465.1 Chroococcidiopsidaceae cyanobacterium CP_BM_RX_35
CGATATTTCCAAATACTTCGCGATCATCCCTGCCATGTTTGCTGCTGCCGGGATTGGCAGCCTCAACATCATGGGCTTAGCCAGTGCGAATTCGGCAGTGTTATCGGCACTAATTTATAACGCTTTGATCATTCCGGCTTTGATTCCTCTAGCGCTACAGGGGGTAAAGTTTAGACCACTGACGGCTAACCAACTGCTGCAACGTAACATCCTAATCTATGGTCTGGGCGGGGTGATTGCGCCATTTATTGCCATTAAGTTAATTGATCTGGTGGTTGCATCTGTGGGTTTGGCGTAGGAACGAACCGCTGAGACGCAGAGGACGCAGAGGAAAGAGAAGAGGAGAGAATGGAGCAAAGGATGATGAATTTACTCGGTGGGTTGTTGCCGATGGTGGTAGAGGAGATTGATGCGATCTGTTCTCGATGGTTCAAGCGGAAACTACCTCTAGTGCTGTTTTTGGTGTTGTGTCTGAATTTAGTGGTGGCTCCAGCTGTTTATGCCGCCACTGGGGGAGCAGTCGCTCGCTTTTCTGCCTATGCTATTGGTCTACTCGGTTTGGTGACATTCGGACTCTGTATCTACTTATTTGTCGTTGTTTTTCAGCCGGAGTGTTTCTAATGTCTATTGTGCGAAATACCTCTAGAGCCATTCGGATAACCGTGCTGCTTTGGGTGCTAACAGCCGCGATCTACCCTGGGATTATGCTCCTGGTTGGTTTAATCTTCCCGTACCAGGCAAATGGCAGTCTGCTACGGAATATCCAGGGTCAAGTTGTGGGTTCGGCTTTAATTGGGCAATCTTTCTCCTCTAATAAATACTTCTGGAGTCGTCCGAGTACGGTCGAATATAGTAGCCTGTCTCCTGACGAGCAAAAACAGATGGCAGCAAACCTGAAAATTCAACCCAAAAATCCAGACCAGCAGGCTAAGCTGACGGCAGCTCAAAACAATCAGAGTAACCTCAAGACGGGGATATCAGGTGCTAGCAATCTCGCTTCAAGTAACCCGGATTTAATCAAACGGATTAAGGGCGGGATTGGCGAATTGCGAAAAGCAGGGATTGAACCAAGAGCTGATTTGGTTTACGCTTCGGGTTCTGGTCTCGACCCCCACATTAGTCTCGAAGCAGCTCGCGCCCAGATCGAACATGTAGCGAAGGCGCGATCGCTGTCTTCTAAGGATGTCGAGCAACTAATTGCTAAAAACATAGATGGTAGATTCTTAGGTATTTTTGGTGAGCATGGAGTCAATGTTCTCAAGCTGAATTTAGCTTTAGATCACAAGAAACCAGCCTAGTAGCTAAGAATTAATGTCCATCTTTTGGCTGTTATTAGTTCATATTTAACCTTCTCATGACTGTTGCTCGAACTATTTGTCTGGGATTTCTCGCTGTCATCACCGCAGGAACCATCTTGTTAATGATGCCTTTCTCCACTAACAGTGGTACCTGGAATGACCCAATTGTTGCTCTATTCACTTCTACTTCTGCTGTCTGTGTTACTGGTCTATCGGTGGTGAATATCGGCACCTATTTTTCTTTTTGGGGTCAGTTTCTGATTGTCGTCCTTTTCCAGGTTGGGGGACTGGGCTACATGACGGCAACGACCTTTCTCCTGCTCCTGCTAGGGCGCAAGTTTGGTCTGCGAGACAAAATTGCGCTTCAACAAGCTTTGGACAAACAAGGGATGCAAGGCAGTACACAATTACTTAGCTCTATTATTGCAACTACAATAATTTTTGAAATAACTGGTATTTTTCTGCTTCTACCAGTTTTTACTCCTGAATATGGGTTCAGTCGCGGGCTATGGCTAGCTATTTTTCATAGCATTAGTGCTTGGACTAATGCTAGTTTTAGTCTATTTCAAGATAGTTTTATTAACTACCGTTCATCAGTTTTACTGAATCTAACAATTACTGGACTGATTATATTTGGTGGAATTGGTTACGAGGTGATATTAGAATCATATTTACGGTTGCGTGAGCGTCTACTGTTGAAGTCCAGGAAAACTATATTTTCTCTCAATTTCAAAGTTGTTACTAGTACAACCTTGATACTTTTGATCCTAGGCACGTTGGCTTTTTTATCTACAGAATGGCAAAATCCGAAAACGTTTGGTTCTTTGAACTTAGAAAATAAATTGATGGCAGCTTGGTTTCTATCTGTCAGTACCAGAACGGCTGGCTTTGATACAGTCAACATTGGTCAACTGAGTCCTGATGCTTTATTTATTGCAACAGTGCTTATGTTTATTGGAGCAAGTCCAGGTAGCACGGCAGGCGGAATCAAAACAACTACACTTAGAGTGCTCACAAGCTGCACGAAAGCAAGCTTACAGGGTAAAGAGGAAGTCCTACTATATCAGCGTCGGGTGCCGATCTCTTTGATCCTGAAAGCCATTGGTGTAGTGGTCGGTTCACTTACAACCGTAATGATATCAACAACTTTAATTTCAATCACTGATCCGAAGTTAAACTTTCTTGACACACTT
>JAFAVL010000136.1 GCA_019242465.1 Chroococcidiopsidaceae cyanobacterium CP_BM_RX_35
CAAATTACTCGTGGTCCGTATCTGCAGCAAGGTACTGAGTCCAGCATCATCATCCGTTGGGCTACTGACGCTCCTGTACAAGGTAGGGTTTGGTACGGAACAGAACCAGAAAGACTTGCTTCAACTCTGGCGGAGACAATAACGACCAGTGATCATCAGGTTAAGCTCTGTGGTCTGATGCCAGACCAAAAGTATTACTACTCGATTGGAACCAGCGCCGGAGTTCTAGTAGGCAGGACTGAAGATTGTTTCTTTGTCACTGCACCATCAGTAGACCTTGCGTCTGAACTCGTTCGTCCGCTGCGGATTTGGGTTGTAGGAGATGCCGGACGTGGGAACGACATAGCTGCACTTGTTCGGGACGGCTACCTGAAATTTACTGGCTCCCGCCATACAGATCTCTGGCTCATGCTTGGGGACAATGCTTATGAGACTGGCACCTTTGAGGAGTATCAGCAAGGAGTCTTTAATATGTATCCCGCACTCCTACAGCGTAGTGTGCTTTGGACTGCCATTGGCAATCATGACGCCGGGAATGCCAGTTCTCTTGACCAGACAGGACCGTATTATGAGCTTTTCACTCCTCCAACTTGTGGGGAAGCAGGCGGTGTCCCATCTGGCACGGCTGCTTATTACTCATTTGACTATGGCAACATCCACTTTATCTGTCTGGATTCTTATGGCAGCGATCGCTCCCCCACTGGTCCAATGTTCACCTGGCTGGCACGCGATGCTGCTACCTCTAGTAAGGACTGGCAGATCGCTTTTTGGCACCACCCTCCCTATACCAAAGGGTCACACGATTCTGATATCGAGACCGAGCTAATTGAGATGAGAGAGCGGGCAATTCCTATTTTGGAAGACGCAGGCGTAGATCTTGTATTGGGTGGTCACAGTCATGCTTATGAGCGCTCGTACCTAATTGACGGACATTATGGCACCTCAGACACCTTTACTGTAGACATGAAAAAGGATGGAGGGAGTGGGTGGGAGTCCGAGTCAGGACCGTATCAAAAACGCCATCTAGCCTCACATGCGGGAACAGTGTATATCGTTGCCGGCACCTCTGGGCTAGCAGACAGAGTGTCTCCGCATCCTGCAATGTACACATCACTTAGTATTCCAGGCTCCCTCGTGCTTGATGTACAAGGGAAAAGGCTTGACGTGAAATTCATTGACGAGCGTGGAGACGTAAAGGATGACTTTACTTTGGAGAAAACGACTTGACTACGGCGTTTTACCTTTCGGGCAGTAGGTCAGGGGAAATCAATTTTTTTTGCAGGGCTACCACGACTGCTTGAGTGCGATCGCGTGCTTCTAGCTTGTGCAAAATCGTATGAACATGCACTTTCACAGTACCGAGGGTAATGTAGAGATATTCAGCAATCTCCTGATTAGTTTTGTGAGCTGCCAGTAGCGCCAGAATTTCTTGTTCCCGTTTTGTTAAGGGATTGGGGACTTGAGCTACCGCTTCTAGGGAGTCAGCAGCGCGATCGCCCTCAAAAGCAGTGCGAATTTCTGTTGTTGCCAATGAGTCCCACCAGGAAGCTCCAGCGGTAACAGAGCGGAGGGCTAGGATGAGAGTTTCGGCAGCAACTCCCTTTAGACAGTAACCCTGCGCCCCAGCTGTAATCAGTCGCACAATCACAGCCTTTTGGGAATGAGAAGTCAGGGCTAGAACGGGAAGATTTGGATGTTGCTGCTTGATTCGGCGACAGGCTTCAATTCCGCCTAGCCCTGGCAGTCCCACATCCAACAGCACAATATCGAGAGGGCAGCGGTTTGCCATATCTACTGCTGTCTCGCCATCTTCTGCTTCGGCGGCAATTTCCAGTCCTGTCTCTTGCTGCAACCGCATATGGAGCCCTAAGCGGAACAGCTCATCATCTTCAACTAGTAGAATTTTTATCGCGGCTGGTGACATCTTACTTTGGTGCAAGCGGCTGCTGGAAGGCAGGTAGTCGGAACCCGAAGAGGGCTCCACCAGAAGCACGGTCCTCTGCCCAAATTATACCGCCATGAGCCTCAATGATTTGGCGAGTTAGATATAGTCCCAGTCCAAAACCTTTTGCCTGACGGGTACTGTCCCCCTGATAAAACCGCTCAAACAATCGAGGCAGTTCCTCGGCAGTAATGCCTAATCCGGTATCTAAGACTTTGACAACCTGGTAGGAAGCTTGGGAGTCCAGCACAACCTCAACCTGACTGCCCCGCACCGAATGGTTGATGGCATTGGTAATTAAGTTAGTGAAGACTCGCCGCAGTTGAAAAGCATCTCCCTCGACCCACGATGACTTCCGAAAATCAGAGTCTCCATAGCCCAGACGGATCTGAATTTGGCGGGCTGAGGCTAAATCGGTCAGAGTATCTAGAGCTTCCTCCGCCACCACAACTAAATCTACAGGTTTTAACTGGAGTTCCAGTCCCCTGGTATCGTTCCGGTACACGTCCAGCAAGGTTTCCACTAGTTGCAGGCTATTTCTGTGGCTGCGTGCCATTGTTGCCAATACCCTTTGTTGGGCTGATGTGACTGCACCAAACTTTTCTTGCTGAAACGCTTTCAGAGTTTCAATTGCTCCTAATAGAGGAGTCTTTAAATCGTGAGTCAGGGTGGAGGTAAAATCCTCGCGGATGCTGGCTAACTGCTCTTGTGCATGTAACTTCGCCTGCTGTTGGGCAATTTTTTGAGCATAAACGCGATTGCGATCGCTCAAAACCCCTGTTACCATTAGCGCCAGGATAGCGATTAATCGATTGGCAAGCGTTGAAGCACTAGCTTCATGCCCACCAGGGAGCCACAGATCCAGCATTGTTGATACTGCTGCAACTAGGGTAATCATCAAAGTTGCTTTTCGATTCAACCGGGCGTTGGAGAGCAGGATTGGTCCAACGTAGAGATAGCCAAACACATAGTTAGGTGGTGTTGAAAACTCCAGCACCAGAACAATCGCACAAAGCCCAACGATTAGCCAGAACGTACTGAAGTGAATCGTTTTGGAAGGTGAAACAGCTTTGAAGGGTAGTAACTGGAGCAACATTTTACTGATGGAGAATACTTAAACCTTTGTTTAAAAACTTACTGAAATGAAACGCCTCGCTCTCCTGCTTAGGGACCACGCACCTCACGCAAGCACAGGTCAGTAATAAAAAAGTTTGGAATTTTCCTCAACAAAAATAAGCGAAGAATTTATGGCTACATAAAATATTCTGCCTCCCGTGCTTACTATGCAATGTTTTATTTTGTCACCAAAGTTGCCAGTTTTTGCATCCCTTTTTTTGCCAAGCCTGTCTCAAGACTTTTGTGGCAATATTCAGTTGGAATAGCGCTATGGGAGACTTGACCATGTGGTATATTTCGATCATTGTCCGATTAATTTCCGGACAGCCCATTGACAGCAACATCACCTGTTTCACGTATTGCCGTAGCAACTGACTAATCTTATTTGGCTTCCTGGCTTTGTCAATTGAATCTTCATTCGTCAACCAGGCGCAATCGCGTCTTGTGGCACTCAGCCAGAGAACTTTCAAACTGCGAGCCAATTGTTTTTGAAAGTATTGACTAAAACCGATCGGAGCGGTTCGAGATTGCCTCCATCGTCGATGCAGACACCGATCTAGGACTAAGGCACTAAGAGCGGCAGCCGTCATTCCCTGACCATAGTAGGGATTGAAAGCAAAGACGGCATCTCCTAACGCCACTATTCCTGCTGGGAGTTTCGAGAGTTGTTCGTAATGATGCCAGCGATTTTCTGTGCGGCGATAGCTGTAGACAGGAGAAAGGGGTTTGGCATCTTTCACGGCTTCGTAGAGCATGGGACTACAAAGCGTTCGAGCAAATTCTAGAAACCCAATCTCATCAGTAGGTGGATAATCTTGACTAAAACCATAAAGACTTAGCCCCCAGCGGTTATCTTCCACCGGATAAAGCACGCCGCAGCGCCTTCCGTGGGGAGGCTTGGGCAAAACCAACAGCATCTTCCAGTTTGCTTGCCAATGGACAGGACGCTCGTACCAGCGAGTCGTGTAACCGAAGCCAGCGTTAATTACAGTTTCCGCAGGAGTTGCATAGCCTAATTCTGCCAACCATTTGGGTAAACAGGAATTACGACCGCTAGCATCGACAATTAGATCGGCTGTTAATTCTCCTAATAATAGAGAATCGTTGCAATCGCGCAATTGCACCCCAGTGACTCTAGATTGACTCTCGTCTGTTAGCAGTTTCTTTACCTGAGTAGCTGCTAAAAATTGCAGGCGATTCCCCTCCTGCGGGGACGCGGCGCAATCGCTGTCGGCTAACCGATGACGTATGGACCATTCCAGCAGATTGCGACTGCACACTGAGCTGATTAAATCTGAAGGAGATCTCGGTGCTGTGCCCATCGAACTGACAGAGAGAACATCGGCGCTCCAATCAACAGCAATTGCGCCAGCAGCAATTAATTCAGCCTCTAAACCAGGAAACAACTGCTCCAGAATTCTTTGACCCCGAACTAGAAGGGCATGAGACTGAACCGCTTGAGGCACTCCCGGACGTGGTTGCGGTTGCTCTGGGAGGGAATCGCGTTCAACTACGGTGACATACTCAAAATGGTTCAGTAAAACCCTGGCTGCTAACAACCCAGCAATGCCGCTACCAATGACTAGGGCATGAGTCCCATTGCTGATCGCTTGTTGTCGTTTTTGAAACTTAGACATTGTTGCTGCTCTCAATTGTTCGTTAACGCTAAGCTTGTGGCTGACTGCCCAGAGCAAACTCTCCGACAGAGGTTTCGGCGTAGTAGTTAAACCCTGTCGCTTTGGTAAATAAATCGGAGTTGCCACCCCCCAGACCGCAAGGAGCTAATTCCATGGCTGTTGCTACTAGGTACATCGTCTGATAGAGAACCCCAACGTGTTTGAGCATCAGGGCGTAAGCCATCGATTCATACTTCCAAGCCAGCCGTTGAAACCGGGCAGCAATAACGATCAGAACTTGAGGCAGACCTTGTTGCCCCATCGATCTCCCAGCATCGTTGAGTAGCGCCTCTACAGTTTCTGTTCTGTTAGAAATCCGACACAGTTGATGGGATAAGGGATTATAGTGATACAAGCCAGAAGCAATGCCCTGACAATTGTTGACTACGGGATAGAGTTCCAATTCGTAAAGCGCCCCGCCACTGGGATAGGGACGGTGGGCGATTTCTCCGCGATCGGTTTGGAGCAGGTGTTTGACTCTAGCGCAGCGATAGAGAAACTCTCCTAATTGTTGGGCAGTGATGGGAGTTTCCCCGTATTCTCGAATTGACTTTCTCGTTTCTAAAACCTGAGTAAAAGAAGCATCCGTGGTTTTGAGCATTTCCAGATTGGGGCGATATAGCTCAATTACCTTCTCTGACATTCGAGGTTTGACCGCAGGCAGTGGCTCAGTTTTACCTAAGAAACGGTAAGTGCCGCCAAAAGGATTAGCGTGCCTTCCCATGCGACTGCAAGTATGAAAGAGAAGGTCGTGAAATTCCCATTGAGCGAGGGTGACATTGGCTTGTTCTGGGATGGTGCCGTCTTCACTGATTTCAGAAAGCATTTGGACACTTAAAAGTAGACTGACAAACTGCTTCGCCGTCTCTAAGGAGATCCCCAGAACTTTAGTTACTAGTTCGCTACAACTGTGCGGTCTGGCTAGCTGACTAAATAAAGCTGCACCTTGCCAATTTAGTAACAAAACTTGGGTTTGAGATAGCGGTGACTCCAGCACCAGTTGCCCTTCAACTTGATGGCAATAGGCAAAGCGAGAGAGGACGTATTTGGATTCGACCGCTACTTCAGTGTAAGGAAATTGATAATCCGAGGTGATGGGGATAGCAATGGCGATCGCTTCCCCTGCCGCTAAGACTGAATGACAAAGCCAGCCAAAGTTAGAGAACTTTTGTAAGTAAGCATAAAATCTCAGGGCGAGAAAATCCCCATCGTCCTGCTGCACCATTTGGCTAAGTTCTATCAAGGTTGCACCACCATCTGCTAGCGTTTTCAGCGCCGTCTTCAATCCCGACTGCGCCTGCTTAAATGTCATAGAGTGCTTTGGCGATTGGAGAACAAGTCGCTCCGTTGCTTCTGGTTCAAAGAGGGAAATGTCTTTTTTAAAAGATAGGAGAAATTGCTGTGGCATATATTTCCCTTAAGTTTCAAGTTGTGTTTTTGGAGCGATAAAAGCAATCCAAAATCGATCGGATTTAGAAAAACATCGGTATCGGGTTGAGTTGTTCTTCTATCAGCGGTGCTGACAACCAACCCATTTTCACAGGCACCTCATACAGTCGCCCCGGAGCAAATCGACTCCAAAAGTGGCGCATCCCAGGAACAATGACCTTGACCACGTTCAAACCGATATCGGGGCGGGTTTGGTCGAGAACGAAAGTTTCCATGCCTTGTGCGGCAGCAATCTCTACGCAGGTGAGTACATCTTGCCGCAGATCGTTGTGACTGTACTTTGGGTAATCAGAATAAACTTTCAAAGGAGCGTGGCAATCGCCAACTAGGTAAGGCTGATTCTCTAGAGTGGCTTCCTTGAGCCAGTACTCCCAATCTGGATCGTCGGGCTTGCTCAAGCCATTATTGAGATCGATGCCCAATGTCTGGTTCATCTCAGTGACTGCCCTCAGCATGGCAACTTTCGCGTCGAAATGACAACCAAACCCTAAAAGGATTTCCTCTGTTACTCCTTGAGTACGTCGAGAAATCGCAGCAAAGCAGGGAATATTTAGGTCGCTAGTGATATCTAACACCCAGAGGTCGCGGTGCTGAGTTTGGTAATAGTCTTTCAGGGCTAGCAGATACGGCTGATCAAAACTGTCTAAATCCACAGCGGGTCGTTGAATCCGGTTGTACCACCACAACGCCACGCAGTCTCGTTCGACCAACTCCATAAACCCTTGGAGAATCGCCTCTTCTAAGGTATTACCTGCTGCGTTGCCGTTGGAATTTCCGCGACAGAAGCGATGGTCATCGGGCAGCGGATAGTTATAGTAACAGTAAGCAGTCGGTAAATACTTGAACTGTTGGTAAGTCAGCGACCAAACAGGCGTCCACTCAATTTCTTTCTCCTCGTCAAAAGGTTTGGGCACCCAGGCAAAGCTGCCATGCTGCGCGTTCCATGCTTGGCGATTTTGGTATTGGTTGGCGCTAAAGAGCATACAGGTATTAGGGTGAATGGCTGCTGATTCCAGTTGGACATAGGTGCCTTTAATGCGGATTTCATCGCCTGTGAAAATGCCGGAATACCGTTCAATCGCTTCACAAAGACCGCTAGCTTTGGATTGCTGGTCGGTTTTTCCCTTGCCAGCACTCTTGTGACGTAAACTGCGGCGCAGACCAGCTAAACTGTCTAGTTTTCCTCCACTCGGGTGAACGGCACTGTAAACATGAATCAGCTCGCTTTCTGTCTCCAATTTTGGTAGAGTGCTGACTACTCCTGTAATCGGGCTGATATGATGAGAGTATTTCTTGAGAGTCTGCTCTGGAGTGAAACAGCGATAACCGCCGTCCGCAGTGAATAGCTTCTTCTGACTTTCAAGTACTATTGGTTTGGGTTTGTAATACTCAAAAGTGGCTTTTTCGCCACAAGCAGGACATTGCGGGCGTTTAACTAAAACATGGTGCTGCATGGACAGTGAGGCTAGATCCAAGGTCAGCACCCTATCTTCTAGCTGTTCGTTTTTTCCTTGAGCTATCCATTTGGCAACTTCCGCTGCTGCCAAATTCAAGCCGATCTGGAAGTGGGTTGGTAAAATCGACCGAGAGGTGGGAAAGGGAGCTGCAATTCCTTTTTGCCGCCCGACGGCAGTTTCGACTTCACGGTTGCCCCGCAAGCGTTGAGAGAGGCACTGCCAACAACCCGTCTGACCGGGAACAAAGATTGGTCCAACCCAGATCGTTGCGCCGACTGGTTTGACCAACATCCAAGGTTTTTGGGTGCGCAAGGCTTGGGAGTTAAATTCATCTAGGCTCGGTTGTAGGTAGTCATCGGTTAGCACAACGGTGAAGTTTCCCTCGTTGCTAAACTGGATGTTCAGCGATTCTAAGGTAGAGATAAACGGTTTTGTCTTCATCGCACCGAAGGCAGTTACAGAAACCCTGGTGTCTTGCAGATTACTAATGGCGACTCTAGGGTCTACGCCTTGCAAACTCCAGAAAGCAGCTAGCTCATTCGGTATGTCCGCAGTTTCGCTGAGGTAGCCTTGACTTTCGAGACTTGTTAAAGCATGGTAAACTCCAAAAAGCGATGTATGTTCTTTTAGCTGCTCGACAATTTCATCAATGGTGTGCTGACCATTCAGCAAGGGAGCTAACAAGACGTAGAGGCGACCACTTAGAGCAAAATGTCCCTGTTCGCTCATAAGATAAACGGTACTGGATTCTACGACTTCAACGTGGAAATGAGGCTTAAACTGGGGTTTTTTGAACATAATCACATCTTGACTAAAACTGACTGAATTGATTTAAACAGGTACAAGGAGCAAGAAAGTGATGTTATTTAGGACACAACATCCTACCGTAATATTGCCACTGTGAACTCAAAACTCTTGTCTAAATTCAGGGGTGGGTTACACGCTTGACTCTCAAACACCCGATTGATTTAAGCTTTTGCAGCTAACTTTTCTGGGACAAAAGCTGATATTTTACCAAAGCTTCGACACAGAAGGCAGTCGTTAGCTCCTGCGCTCCCCAATAACCTGCCAACCAATCTCCAGTTTCTCCGGCGCCTCCAGTCCAAAAATAACCAGTCCACATAGCGATTTTTGACCAAGCCCCATCTTCTTGCTGACGCTCCACAATACTCTGAATTGCGCGCTCAAGTGCGGCATCATCGCTATATTGATAATTGAGCAATGTACAAACGGCAAGAGCAGTACTCAGTTCATCGCCAAAAGAACCATCTTCTTGTTGCAACAAAATCGTCTTGTTCAAGACAGCGTCTTTTGCTTTGTTGAGAGTGAGCGCCCCATGAAAGTATGCTCTCGACATAAAGTAGTAAAGGCATAAATCACTGAGATAATAAGGATAAGATCCCTTTTCGAGATTCCTCAATACAAGATGATTCAAGTAATCACATACTGCCTTGGTTTCCTCACACTCACCCAGATAAAATAGCACGTTGGCATTAACTACACTATCAACATCATTTTTATGCCCAGGCGGAAGTATCCAAGTGTAAAAAAGTCCCTGTTCGTTTTTGGTATTGAGCAGAATTTTTTTATTAGAACCAAAAAGAAACGAATAAAGTAGAGGAGAATAATACTGCTTTAAAACGTAGGCAATACAGGCAATAGCGTCTGAATCTGGGGGAAGCCTCTTGTGTTTAGGGTTTCTTGAAGACCAATATCGCCACAGACCTGGAATCTCTTTCTCCTCTACAAGAAATTGGACTGCTTTTTGTGTAATGTCCTTAACTTTTGGTTCTTCTAAAAAACTCAGGCAATATAAAATTAATGCCGTGGCAAATGGTGAGCTATCAAATACACAATTATCTGCCATCCCTTTATCAGTGAAAAAGTAGGTTTTAAACTCTCCGTAGGGCAGTTGATTTTGAGCGAGAAAATTGAGTGCCTTTGAAATAGCAACATCAATCTTATTTTTGCTTACTGCTATTAAGCCATTACTCATAGTGTCTCTTTCCTCACTGTACACTGTTTTTTTTATTGACGTTAAAGCGAAATTTTTTAGGAAACAACTGTTTTGTTTGTGTTGCTAATTGGCAAAACTTCCCCAGTAAACTCTTCAGTTTTTTGCTCCTTCTTAGTCAAGGAATTGGGAGCAAACCAGCTATGACCAAATGCTAGATACCCTTTCGCTTCTAAAGGAATACCTGGTTGATAGACCAGTTTTATATGGCTAAGTCTTCTCCAAAAAATACTGAATGCCCTAGAACCCAAGAAGCAATCGCCAAAGCTGATATTACTGGGCCACAGGTCTGGAACTGACGAGCGGTGGGAAAATCCAGGCCAATTCAGAAGGGCATTTTTCTTAGCCAGAGTACAGAGTCCCTCTTTAACCAAATAGTCTAGAAATAGCTGCCACCGGGGTTCCTCATCGGGCTGGTTATTTAGAAAACATTCCAAACCAATTTTGGGTAGGACAGTATCGCCCACATCGAAACTCAAGAGAATGGAATCTACAAACTCAGATAGAGTAGAGGTAATGGTAGAGAATGTATTTGTCGGATCGCTCCAACCAATTTGCATCAAGTAATCTGATAATTGCTCCAGAGGAACTCCCTTGACATTCACCCTTACAGCGTTGACCGTTCGAGATAGCATTGCTCCCAGATGGCTAATGGTTGCTCCAGAAGGCAAGGAATCAGCACAAACTCCAAAATTGGACTCAAGCAACGGGGAAATCGGCTGCTGAAGGAGATTGATCGTTTGCATCAGCCCTTCAGCATCAATAACAGCTTCCCGAGCGAATTTTAGGAAAATACAGGGAATAGGGACTTGGGGTAGCTGTTCGTTCACATCAAATTCCAGCCCAACATTTTCAATCTCTTGATGCAGTGAAGAATTTGGTGATGCCCAATTTTGATAGAAGTCTTGCAAAAATTGCCATGCCGGAGCGGTTAAAAACCTTTCTGGCAGATTTTTGTCGAGACAAGGGAGACGGATTTGGAAGTCTACTCCCGATCGATTTGCCCCCAAACGACATTCAAACCCAGCCAGAGAAGAAGCAGGTAAGATTTGGGCAAGGGGCTGAATGTGAGACAAGGCTGCGGGAGAAACCAAGTCAGGATGCAGGTGGGAGGTAACGATTTTCAGGTAATCTTGCATTGAACAATTCATAATATTACGCTCCGATTTAAGATGAGTCGCCAACCTCAAAACTTCCAATCGGGATGGAGCTTCCACGACACCATCCTTGAGCAACCACATCCACTACTTGCTAGAACCAAAGCAGTAGAGAACTTGCCCAAATCATGTATTTCCTCAATTGGTAAGAAATGCTCGACAGGGCAGTTGGCATTGCCCTGGGAGCATTGCAAGTTATTGATAACTGTTGTCGGAAGAACCAGCTATAGCTTGTGCCCCAGGGAGAAGGGGATCCCCAACCTCCACATACTCCCCTCCTATGGCAGCTTCTATTGCCATGGCAGCTAAGACCTCCTCTTTAGTAAAAGAGTAACCTTTTGCCTTTCCTAGCTCCACAGCTAGCTCACTCAAGCTTTTGGGGTCAGTTGCGGCTTTGAGTCGCTCTTGCATCAATGGGTCTGCCAACAGCTCGGTGTAAAACTGTTCTAGTTGGCTGGTGGTCTTGGTTATAATTGTGGTCATGTGTTTTCTCCTTGTAAATCCAATTAGGGGATCAGTTTGTATTTAGAGGCTCAATAGCTGTTTCAGGGAGATGAGGTAGAGTAAAGAGCAAAAGGCTAGAATACTTAGCTAAGAAGTGTTCCCAACCTCGAATATTTCTAAGGCTGGAAGCCAACGCCAAAAAGTATCTCTATCGCTCTTCTCTAGATAGCTCCCTGGAATTTCATAGAGCCAAAGGATTAACTGAGCGCAGGTTTGGCTCTACTTACGATCGCCATAACTTTTGCGATTGCAGTAACAAAGCTTTATACCCGCTAATGTTGCAAAAATTTCCTCGGACCCTATAGTTGTAGTTGTAGTATATATACTTCGACTCTACTAATAGAATGCTGAATGTTCTTGCAAAACTATCTGTTTACTAACCCTTTATTGTCAATATCTTAGAGATTTAACTGAGGAGAAACATCTGAAAAACGTCTGGAATTACGCCTCTACGAAAGTGAGAACTGCCCTCTAACTTTTCTAGTCTATTAGCATATCTACCTACAACTAAAGTTGAGTGCTTGATCAGGTATTAATTCATACATCCTCTTAAGCGGTTCGTTCCTACGCCAAACCCACAGATGCAACCACCAGATCAATTAACTTAATGGCAATAAACGGCGCGAGCACTCCACCCAGACCATAGATTAGGATGTTGCGTTGCAGCAGTTGGTTAGCCGTCAGTGGTCTAAACTTTACCCCCTGTAGCGCTAGGGGAATCAAAGCCGGAATGATCAAAGCGTTATAAATTAGTGCCGATAACACTGCCGAATTCGCACTGGCTAAGCCCATGATGTTGAGGCTGCCAATCCCGGCAGCAGCAAACATGGCAGGGATGATCGCGAAGTATTTGGAAATATCG
>JAFAVL010000815.1 GCA_019242465.1 Chroococcidiopsidaceae cyanobacterium CP_BM_RX_35
GAGCCTGTCTCCCAGCGCTACGCTCCAGCAGCCACAGAGATTCAGTATAAGCAATGTGCCCTAAGTGCCATCCCACAGGACTGAAGTCTAGATGGGCTTGGCGACAGAACGTGGCATCGTCTACTCCCTCAAACAGGGCGAGTGTACCGATGCGGCACTGCTGCATATCTGTAGCAATCGTCGAGGTGCGATCGCTCTTGTTCCTAAAATCGTACTTGATGGAGCTGGATCTCAAGGTCTTTTCCCACACTAATAACGCTCTGTTCAGGAAAACGATGCCAACTGCCGTCAAATAAAGGTTCTGACGCGACAATAACCGCCTTTGGGAAAGCTGGATCGTCCCTGAGCCAGTAGAGAGAAGGTGCTGATGTGTCGCCAGTTGCAAAGCGAGAGGCAACTAGACGCTGCCCGTCGCTCACAATCAGGTTAGCAGAGACTGCCACTTGATCCACCTGAGCTAGCTTGTCCAGGGTCAGCAACACAGTTTGCAAAGCTCTCTCTAAGGTAACATTTGGGCTGGCTTGTATCTCATCGAGCAGTAGAGCAAAAATATGTTCTGAATCAGTACTACCCTCGATCGATTGGTAAGCAACATCACTAAGGCGATCGCGAATTGGTCGATAGAGTGTCTGCCGGAACTTTTCAATGCGACCGTTGTGAATACACAATAAACGCTGGTGTTTAAAGGGCTGACAGTTACTGAGGTCTATGCTCTGGCCAATGGTAGCGCTGCGAACATATCCCAATATACATCCTGACTCAACATACCGTCCGAGACTAGGAAGGTTGGTGTCATTCCAAATAGGTATTGTGTTTTTGTAGGTGAAAGGGTTGGTATCCCTTTGTGAGTGATACCAACCAACACCAAAGCCATCAGCATTAGCAACTCCAGAACTCATCTCACGGGGCTGATAGCTTTGAACAATCAGCGAGTGTTCTGGCTTGTACAACACATCATCGAGGGCAATTGACGGACCAAGATAGCCCAGTAAACGGCACATGTTAAACTTTTACTCCCAATATTCTGGAATTACTGTAGGGTCTACTGTTTCTTTGTATGAGTTGTATGTTATGTGTTCACATGAACCCCTTAAAGTTCCCGATTATTGGTACACTTCTTCTTTTTACCATAGCTGGGCTGCTAGCCTTGTATGTACCCCTTCCCCCTTCAACAGCATCCAGTGACGTGTCATCTAAGCTGCTACAGCGATAGAGTAGAGACTTAAGCTTGGGGACGATTGGGTAACCGGAGTGTAAACTTAGTCCACCCCTGAGAGCTTGTCACAGAGATAGTTCCCTTCAGACGCTCCACTAGCTTCTGCACCAGAGCAAGCCCCAAACCAGTTCCTCCCTGTCGCCAAGGATCGCTATTTGGGACACGATAAAATTTTTCGAAGATGCGCGGCAACTCAGCTGCAGGAATTTCTGCCTCGTTGCCGATAGTGAAGCAAGTCACAGGCGTTGCTGTTCCAGAGGATTCGCAACTGACGCTTAGATCAATCTTGCCCCCTTTGAGTGTATATTTGCAGGCATTATTGAGTAATTCGGCTAAGATGCGTCCTAAGCTAGCACTGTCTGAAATCAGCGGAGGCAAAGATAGCGGAAGTTCGACATGCAGCAGTAACTGGCGTTCCTGAGAACGCACTCGAAATGGTTCGATGATCCTGGGTAGCCAGTCCACAAGGTTGACAACATCCTGTGAGACTGTGTAAGCAGCAGCTTCTAACCGTTGCAAATCCAAAAGGTCGTTAATCAGCTCAGCTTCTCGGATACACTCATATTGCAGGATTTTGAGATAGCGCTCTCTAGCTTCTGGTGCTGGAGCAACTTGCAGCATATGGATCGCCAGCTTCATATTAGAGATGGGAGTCCGCAGTTCGTGAGAAACAGTACTTAAAAAGTCATCTTTGAGCTGATTGAGTTTTTCTAGTTCTGCAACTTGGGCGGTAGCCGCTTGATAAAGTCGGGCTTGACGAATGGCGATCGCGCATTGATTAGTCACTTGCTGAACTAATCGGATCTCTAACTCATGAAAAACATGGTTTTTCTGATTCACTAACCACAAGTCACCAATTACCCCTTGATCGTCCGAAATTGGACAAGCGAGCATTGCAACTCTACCCCGGTGAGGGTGGGGAGCGATTGAACAAAATTGGAAGTACTGATTCTGTAACAGCTGACGATATAGCTCGGGGTAGTTTGCCATTTGAGAGATGCGACCTTGGGAGGCAGGAATAGATATCGCATACTCGTAGCAAATAGTAGAAGTGCCTTGCTCTAGATTATACAAAGCCATGTTACAGCAGCCGACGTTAAGTCCGAGAGCTAGTTCCTTCACGGCTGCTTCTACAATCTGACTTTCATCTAGACTATCGCGAACTTTGTCAGTGATGCGTTTTAGCCTGGCTTCAAAATCGAGTGCCTGTTGCAGTTGAAGTGTGCGTTCTTGCACTTGGCGCTCAAGCGCGAGGTTAGCTGCCTCAGCTGCACTTTCCATCGCCCGTTCGCGGCACTCATAAGCGCTTTTGAGTTGCATCTGGCTCAGGAGCGATCCCAACTGTCCGCCAACCTGGGCAGCCAACAGACTCGTGAGGTTTCGCCATGCAACAGAATAAACTCCAGTTCTATGAGAGCTAAAGTTGAGGCTACCGATAGTACGTTCACCAATCCGTAGGGGCAGCACCATGAGAGAACGTGCATCAGCGGCTATTCCCCACGCTTGGGCTATGGCTGGCAAATCCATTGAGGATGCAAGCTGTGCTAGATCCTGGATAAAATAGGGTTGAGAATCTGCGATCACCCTGCCTAAGACCCCCTCCTCAATCGGAATTTCTTGGGTAGGAGTGCTTTCAGCTCTGCGGGGACTGGTGGTTTCAAAGAGTAAATACTCGTTGTCCAAAGCCTCGACCCGAACAGCTAAGGTACATCGATCAAAGTCAACTATCCAACGTAGTTTACGGGCGAGAATCTGTTGCAATGTCTCTAAATCAGTTGCCGTACTGAGTTCACTAGCTAACTCTGCTAGCAACAATAGAGGTTCTTGAGCTATGGGGAAGCCAGACCACAACTTACCAGTGTAGCGGTCTCTATTGGTGTCAGATGAGTGATGCTCGCGTTCAGCCATATGAGCCCAGGCTGTGTAACTCCAATTTGAAGAGATGAGCAATACTGATTTTAGGCAGGTTGCCTTCTAAACAGAAGTGATACGGAAATCTTCAAGATGTGCTTGTATACACTCTAAAGTGACAACTTCAGTTGTATAAGCTCTGTTAACGAGACTACACACGATCCCCCACTCCTCCTCTTCTTGTCCTCTTGCTACCACTTTCAGCTTAAAATTCTTAAGATATCCTGACGTTTTCTCCAGCCTCCATCTCTTATCCTTTCACCCTCAATTTTAAATTCCTATGGCTATTGGCTACGTTGCCCTTGTCCTTCATGCCCACCTACCCTTTGTGCGTCACCCGGAAAGTGACTATGTGCTGGAAGAAGAATGGCTCTATGAAGCCATTACCGAAACATACATTCCCTTACTACGAGTATTTGAAGGATTAAAGCAGGACGGTATTGATTTTAAAATCACCATGAGTTTGACACCACCTCTGGTGTCTATGCTGCGCGATCCTTTGCTGCAAGAGCGGTACGACAGCCACCTAGCCAAGCTAGAAGAGTTAGCGGCAATGGAAGTCGAACACAACGCTCACTACGGTCATATCCGCTATCTAGCAGAACATTATGCCTCTGAGTTTAGTAAAGCACGCGATCTTTGGCAGCGCTACAATGGCGATCTCATCACAGCATTCAAGCAATTCTCTGACAGCAACAACCTTGAAATTCTGACCTGCGGTGCAACTCATGGCTACCTGCCGTTGATGAAGATGTATCCCCAGGCAGTTTGGGCACAAATTGAGGTTGCCTGCGAACACTACGAGCAAACCTTTGGTCGCCGACCAACTGGTATCTGGTTACCAGAATGTGCCTATTATGAAGGGCTAGAGCGGATGCTGGCAGATGCTGGGCTGCGCTATTTCCTAACTGATGGGCATGGAATTCTCTACGCCCGTCCTCGTCCCCGGTTTGGCAGCTATGCTCCCATTTTTACGGAAACTGGTGTTGCCGCTTTTGGTCGAGACCATGAATCTTCCCAACAGGTATGGTCTTCTGAGGTTGGTTATCCCGGTGCGCCTGAGTATAGGGAGTTTTACAAAGACTTAGGCTGGGAAGCAGAATACGAGTACATCAAGCCTTATATTATGCCCAATGGTCAGCGGAAAAATACGGGCATCAAGTATCACAAAATCACTGGGCGCGGTTTGGGTTTGGGGGATAAGGCTCTTTACGATCCTTACTGGGCTAGGGAG
>JAFAVL010000018.1 GCA_019242465.1 Chroococcidiopsidaceae cyanobacterium CP_BM_RX_35
CGCTCTGGGCGCAAAACTAGATGGTCCGCATTGGCCGTTGTCGGACCAGGAACTTGCCCAGTTTCAGGAATTAGGATTACAGGAAATCTGCCGCGATTCCTTTGGCGATACCGATAACAATTCCGTCAAAAAGCTCCGTGTCGAATATCTCAGAGCCTATTTATAGAAGTCTGTCGAGCGATGGGCTTGGCAACTCGATTCGTTATTTGCTACTTATGGAGAGCTAAGTTCTAGACTGCAACCAGAGGTAAGAAAAGATTGATTGGGGACAAAAGTATGACCGTAACTATTCCTATCCAAGACATTGAACTGGCTCCTGGTAGCCAGATCGCTATTCATCACCTCTCCTGGCAAGACTTTGAACGGCTACTTGAAGATTTAGGAGAAAAACGCAGCACCCGCATCACCTACTACCAAGGCACCCTTGAACTCATGTCCCCCCTAGCAATTCACGAACGCCCTCACCGCATCATTGCCGACATTGTCAAAGCAATTCTCGATTCCCAAGGGCGTGACTGGGAGGATTTTGGCTCCACCACCTTCAAACGCCCAGAGATTGCCGGGGTCGAACCCGACACCTGCTTTTACATTCAGAATGCCCCCCGCGTTCGAGGCTGCACCCGCATGGATTTAGCAGTTTATCCACCTCCAGATTTGGCAATCGAATCTGATGTCACTTCCACAACGACTCTTGATGCCTATTTGGCATTGCGCGTCCCCGAAGTTTGGATTTATCGCGATCGCCCTGAGCTGAACATCCACATTCTACAAGATGGAGTCTACGTTCAATCTCCCACCAGTCTTGTCTTTCCTGAGCAACCTATTCCTACCCTCATCCCACAATTAGTGGAAAAAGCTATCACCGATGGCACTAGCCAAATGTTGCGGGAATTGAAGATTCGACTCAACTTAAATTAAATGTAAAGTTTTATATCTGTCTAGACACTTCTCACCACTGCCTGCTTATTGAATAGTTTGCTGTCCCTCTAAATGTTGCTGCCAATTAATATTAGGTATACGCTCAAACGCTTGCTTCAAAGAGTCTTCCCACAAACTACGCATTTGGGTGAGATAGGGATCTTCTAGATTCAATTGCAGTTGATGTCTGATGATAAAAGTATTAGCCTCGTACATGACCAGATTGATCGGTGGACCCACAGAAATGTTGGATTTCATTGTTGAGTCTATCGATAGGAGCGCACACTTGACTGCTGCTTCTAGGGGTGTCTCATAGTTGAGCGTGCGGTCTAAAATTGGCTTGCCATACTTGGTTTCCCCAATTTGTAAAAAAGGTGTTTCTGCTGTAGCCTGAATAAAATTACCCTCTTTATAAATCAAGTAGAGTTCTGGGTCTTCCCCTTGCACTTGACCGCCTAAAAGGAAGTTGCAATTAAAATCGATGCCCTTCTGCTGTAGCCAGGCTCCATCCTGTTCTTGAACCTGGCGAATTTTTCCACCGATATAGCAGGCAACCTCGTATAAATTGTTACAGGTATGCAGATTAACAGCCTCTTGATGCTTAAGCTCCTTACGCAGCCACATCATAACTGCCTGAGTCAGCGAAAGGTTACCTGAGGTACATAATAGAATCACCCGCTCCCCAGACTGAGAAAAATCAAAGAGTTTTTGATAAGTCGAAACATTATCCACTCCCGCATTAGTACGAGAGTCAGCCGCCATAATCAGACCAGAGTTAGTGATGATTCCTAAGCAGTAGGTCATTTGACACTCCTTGAAATAACATTGTAACGAGTGTCATGTTAGATGAGAGATCAGGAGGAAGACCAATGGCTGAGATGCAAAAACAGGGAAAGCCAAGCGATCGCAAGCAAGACGAGTGGGAACAGGATCTACATCCTCAAGCTGCGCCTGGTCGCAATCATGGGCTAGAGGGTTCTCATCCAGAGAAAGATGATATTCCCACTGCCTATGACCTTAAGGAGGTGCATCGCTATCTCGATCAGGAAGGCTACACGGATGCAGAACTAAAGCAAATCCTGGTGATGCCACCAGGAAGTCGATTAGAGCAAGGAGCAACCTATATCGATTTGAAAGATCCCGATCGCCAAGAATTTACTGCTATGGGGAATATGGAAGCCGATGCAGAGCACTGGTATGTGCCTAAAACCGAAGTTGATTATCAGCTTTGGAATCGGCTTACCAAAGTCCAGAATCCAGAACGAACGGGACAGGTTAACGAGTCCTAGCTAAGCAAAAAACCTACTTATCATTAGTAACTTTCTTCAGCAGATCTTTTGCTCCTTCCACCAATCCTGGACCAGGGTGTTCTTGTTCTAGAACTTTCTTATCTGCATCGTACTCTTTAGCTTCAGCTTTCTCTAGTTGCCGAGGATTTCGTGCAGCTTTTGCTGCCTTTTCATATGCCTCTTCTCGACTAGCAGCAGGTTCGCTGTACTCGAAAGGCTGAATTATTTCTTCTTGTCCTTGACTAGAAACAGTTGCGGCATAACTCATTTGCCTGCCTGGAAGATATAGACCTGCTAGACTCAGCAAACTCACAAGCCACAGCACCAGAACAAACTGGCGTACTCGATGCCCTATAACTAAAAAGGTATTTTTCATTGCAACTTCCTCGCAAGTAAAAACGCCAAATCGCGCTATTTAGATACAGACATTAAGTTTACCTTTCAACGCATCCTTGTAACTTTCTAGTTTTTATTAATTTTGATTAAATGCTATTGCTACACATTAAATTGTTGACGCGCCAACTGGGTTGACTGTAGTTGTTGCTCCAAGGCAACCCAATCTTCCTGCTCTATCAGAGCAATTAATGCTTCAATGTTGTGGTGATAGTGTTGGAGCGATCGCAGCAACTCCCGTTGGTTGTAACGCGCCATCATGACTCCCAACTCAGGATTACCGCCTCCCACACGGCTAGTATCCCGGAATCCAGAACTCGCCAACTTTTGTGCTAGTGCTAGAACATCGGGGTCAGTTTCACTCATACAGGCAGCAATCAACCCAGCACTCACCATAACTGGTAAATGAGAAATCCAGCTCACTGCTCGGTCGTGTTCTTCTGGTTGACAATGATAAATAACGGCTCCCAGCGATCGCGCAATTTGCTCTACTACCAGTACAGCATGACTAGGGGTCGTTGCCACTGGGGTCAACACATATGGTCTAGAGGCAAATAGCTCAGGCACAGCCGCCGCAATCCCACTGTCTGCCTTCCCAGCCATAGGATGCCCGCCAACAAAATTCGACCATAGAGGAGCGATCGCCTCAACCACTGGTGTTTTGACTGAACCCACATCGGTGATGACTGTAGCAGGAGTCAGATGGGGAATGAGTTGCTCTACTGT
>JAFAVL010000035.1 GCA_019242465.1 Chroococcidiopsidaceae cyanobacterium CP_BM_RX_35
AAAAACATCCGCTTTCTGAAAGTAATTTCCTAGTCGTCTGTACTCAACCTGCCCAACCCACCTTATTTGATCTTCGAGATTAGATATCTTGGCAAAGGCTTCTAATTCCTGACGTTGTTCTCCTTCCCCAATAATCAGTAATGTGTAGTTAGAGTAGCCTTGCGAATTGAGAATTGAGCAAGCTTCTAATAAAACTTTCAATCCCTTTCTGGGAATGATTTGTCCAACGTATAGAAAGGTAGGGTGTCGAACTTGAAAACGTTGTTCCAGGTTTAAATCTTCAGTGTCTTGCAGCAGAGCAGTCACACTAGGAACAAGAAAGGGTTGAGAAAATACTCGATCTTCCTTTGCTCCCAAAAACTTCACTAGATAAGCTTTAGCTCTCTGTCCGTTAGCTACGAAAGCATCTGCATGTTGCACCATGACTTGGCGAGAAAACAGGCGAACTGTTGCATCTCGGTAGTCTACTCCAGGTGAACTGCCTTCATAAATGATAATGACTCTCCATCCAACTAAAGGTTTAAGACAGAGGGCAATAGCCGTCCAAATTGAAAAGGCATTGGCAAAAATTACTTCGGGCTTGAACTGGAGTAAACGACTAATAATTTGTGGTGAGGCATAAGAAAAGCCTACTGTATATCCGTTTGCTGTTTTTGCCAGCTGGATGTACCGAGTTGCGCCAACTTCTCGAACGTTGAACGAGTTTTCAAATCCGGGAGCAAATCCAGGCCACTGTCCGGTAAAGGCTACGGTGTTGGGAAATATTTTTGCAAACTCGCACAGGATATGCTGAAAGGAGATGCCGCCAGTACCCATTGCTGGTAGTAACCACGCAATCCGACTTTCCTCAATCTGCTTCACTTCTCAACACCTTCTTAAAAAGAGTTACCCACTGCCACCGTACTTGTATCTTATATTCTTTAATCATATCTTTTGTATGCTATGCCTACTTTTTGTAGGAGAGGAGCGCTCGAACACCAGGAAGAAAAATAATGGTTTCTAAGATGCCTTGAGAGAGGTTCGGCTTGGGGTTATGTGTTTGCAAGTACTCATACAACCATTGATATTTACTAGAAGTTTTGTCAAGATTTCTCGTTTGCTTCAATGTTTTTACCCAAGTTCGTTCTCTATATTTTTCTTTGCGTTCTCGAAATAGATGGTCGTGGATGCAGACAATTTCATCCAAACTACTAAGTTGCTCAGAATTAGGCATTTGGTTATGAGAATGAATGGGATAGTTATAGCCTGGAGAAAAACACCATATGTTTTTAGTCTTTGCACAGATTGTTGCGGAGAGAGCTGACTGCTCGTAGTAGAAATTTTTTCGATTGATCTCAGTACCTTCTTCTATTAATCTCTCTAAGTTCTGCCTCCATGCCGTGAAAATACCCGCGCCTTTTCTCACTGCAACTAAACCAGAGTTCCAAAAAGCTCTAATCTTTTTTTGATCGACAGTTGTAGTAACAAAGAGACTATCGTCTTTGACATTAGCTATATTGTAAAGATACTGCCAGTATTCATCATTAGAATCTGATGCCCCTTCCGAGCCAATCATCTTATGGTGTTCAGGACGGATACCTACATCATATTCTAAGGGCAATAAGAACTCCCTTGGCTCGGAAAAGAAAACGAGATCGCTATCTAGAAAAACAAGAATTTCTGCATCAATCGTCTGTTCAGCATATGCACACAAGAGAGGTTTGTTTGCAAATGGATAATTAGGATATTTGGTGTTTAGAACAAGCTTCTGATGGTTGACATCGAAAGCCTTCAAGGTATTTTGTGTTTCAAGAGAAACATCATTTTTGTCTCTGACTTGAAAACTGTAAATAGGAGCATTCTTGAAGCTTCCTGTGAATTTGCGGAAGCTTTCAACCATAAGCAAAGATTCTTTTTCAAGTTGTCCGCCTTCCGTACACATGATGAAGGCTATAGGTAATAACATGAATAGACTCCTAATTATACTGAATTTAAACAATTTGCAGAAGCTAGAAGGTGCTGGAAAATAATTCTGGCAAAGTGCTGTGCTGAGTGCTGTTCTGCAAACGCTTGCATTTTAGTGTGATCGCACAAAGGTTTTGATGCCTCCAAAAATTGCTTTAGTCCCTTCGCGATTTCCTGTGGTTTCGTTGAATCAATCGCTAATCCAAGCTGATGTCGCAGAACTAATTCTCCCATCAAACCATAATCTGAACTTAAGACAGGCTTACCAGCTGCGGCGGCTTGGAGCAGAATTCCACTCATTCCAACATGACTTTGGTAAGGAGCTAAAACGACATCAGCAAGTTGGAAGTAGGTAGGAACAACCGTTTCAGATAAAAACTCATAACGCTCAATAATTTGTACCGGGCAAGTCTGAAGAATTTCCTTCACTTTGGTAGTAATAAGCGCCTGCTCTGTTGAATTCGTACCTCCAGCAAGAACAAGACACAACTTCTCGCAAAGAGTAGGTGGTAATAAAGCTATTGCGTCGATTAACTGGTAAATTCCCTTACGTCCTTCTAATCCTCCAAATAATAGAAAAACCTTGCGATGGGATTGAACCCTCAACTTATCCTTTAGAGCGGTAGGTGATAATTGAGATCTGTCTTCTAATCGAACTGGATCGGGTAAATATACAACGTGCGGCTGATTATAGAGTTGTTCTATACATTCAGTTGCAAATGGATCAAGGCAAAATAATTTTGAAAGTTGAGGATGGCGGAGAACACGAACGAGCATCAGCTGCTCTCTTCGTTGTTGTACAACTTCTTTAAAGAAGGGTATGTAGTTAACGAAATTATTATAGTGAAAGGTTGGTCTGAAGTAGATCCCTGAAAACGGACAGGGAGCTCTCAATCCAAGTGCTAACGGAACCTTATAGGTGTCAAAATACATCAGCAAGCACTCTGAAGCCTTCAGATGTACCGCATACTTACAAAGTAAGCGCCATTCCTGGAAGTTTCGCAGTACTCGCTCAAGACTAGAGGTTTTAGTCGCTAGCGCTACCGATTCCTCTTTGGTAATTGGAACTAGGTTAATGTTTGAGTTCTGAACTTTTGAAATGAAATTGACTACATCGTAATGAACTTGCAGAAACTCCGGCAGTGTAACAATGTCAATATTACCCGGTAACTGATTTTCACACCAGTATTCTAACAAATGTTGAATATAATTACCATGATGACCTCCAATTGCTAGGTCAAATAACATGAATCGCTGATAGTTTTTTGATTTTGTAGTGCGGTTACTTAGTAGCTTCATGTTTAATATGAATTATTATCGTAGATAATTTATAATTAGCCGACTAGTAATGATTTAAGCACGACTCAAGATATCATCAATTAGGGATATATATCTGTCAGCTTGAATCGTCAATGCAAATTCTCGTTCTGCTTTTTTACGAGCAGCAATTGAAAGTATTTGCCAACGTTCGCGATCTTCCAAAACCCAAGCGATACCCTGTGCTAAATCGTCAACTTCAAAGGGATTTGCCAAGTAACCGTTCTGTCGATGCTCGACAATATCTTTCAGTCCAGTCGCATCAAATGCTACAACTGGTGTTCCACAGGCGAGAGACTCAGAGGCTGTTTGTCCAAAAGCTTCCTGCACAGATGGAACAACCATAACGTCGGCGGCAGAATATACTAAACTCAAAGAGAGGTCGTCATGGAATTGACCGAGATAGTGGATTTTAAACCCCAAGTTTGGTGGGTTCTCCGGTTGAGTTGCCCCAAAAATCACTAACTCAAGTTGATGTTGCTCCTCAAATTGGCTGAGCTTCCGTAGAGCTGGAGCAAGATACTGAAATCCCTTGCGAGTATCTCCAGCTGTTCCCGGTGAGGCTCCGAATAAGATCAGGCGCTTGTCTTGGGGTAAATTGAGCAGGTCACGTGCCCAAGACGCTCCAACTGGTTTATAAATTTCAAGATCCAATCCATGTGGAATAATTTCAATTCGTGAGTTGGCAAACAGGGAACTAGCTTTTGCACATGCTGCTAACCAGCTACTAGGACTAACAATTGTAAGATTAAGGTTATTCCATGCTTTGGCTTTGCGCTGCCATACCCAATTTGATATGTCCCAGTTACGATCGCTCTTGAGATGCGGGCACGCACCACACGACTCTTTATAGCGGTAGCAGTCCCTACTATAGTGACATCCACCCGTAAACGCCCACATGTCGTGCAGAACCCAGAGCAGAGGCTTCTGGAACTTTGGTAAGCTTTCAACTTGCAAGAAGCCATTGCAAATCCAGTGCAAAACCATAACGTCTGGGTTAAGCTGGATTGCCTTTGCCGTGATCGTGTCCGATACCCATTGGACAGAGAACATAGCGCGATCGCGATTTGGATAAAGCCTTAGAGGAATCCCGCTCAGTGGTGGTCCCAATTTTGTAAGAAGGCTGCGATCGGCGATTGTCGAGCTATCAATATTCAGCTTAGCTCGAACTAACATCTGGGAAGTAATACCTGCTGTTTGCAATCCGCGATGTAAACGGTAGGTTGCCCTAGCTGCTCCCCCTTCAATATCTGATGTACTAAGATGCAGAACTTTCATTTAAATAAACTCAATCATTTCAAGCAATTAATATAAAAACAAGAATCGAGATAAATTTCTGCTTTCCATAAGTGACAAAAAACTTAAATTATTCTCTGTTGTTTTACCTTCTAAAATTCTCTTAGAAACTTTTAATGATAGCATAAAAATCTGACAACATAGCCCAGATAAAATCATATTTTAACAGCTAGCTGAGTCAATTTTCTCTTATGGCGAATCTGCACATCAATTATATAATAGAAGCAGCCTGAAGTGACTAAAGATAAACTAGCAAAAGCAGCTGAATTGCTAATCTTAAGAATGGCATAGGAAAAAAATATTGTTGGAAAGTGAAATAAGTAAAGTGGATAAGAAAGCTCACCCAAATATCTTAACATCCTAAGAAAGAGTTTAGGAAATACGATGTAAGGAGAATAAATCAAGACCAACGCACTAAAAGCATAGGTGAATATGGCAAATCTACCAAACTGGCCACCATTTGCAATCATCAGAAAACAGCCAAGACCAACTAATAAAACTCTTGCTGATCGTTTCTCTTTATGAAAATAGAAAAAGAATCCTAGCAGCCACGCCCACGAAAGAAGTAGTAGAGGGATGCCGGAGCGAAAGCCGGATATACTATTACCTATTGGAAGATGTAATTGTGAAGACAGTGCATAACAAGCAGAGGAGACGATGATTAAGGCAAGCAGCTTTTTGCTCCCTATTTTCATAAGAAACGGAGCCAGTAAATAACAGAAAATTTCAACACTTAACGTCCAAACAACAATGTTTGAGCTTAGAGGAAATACAATAAAACCTTGTAGAAAAAATAGATTACCCATAAAATCCCTTATGGTCGGTGAAGCGTATTCCTTAATTTTTTGCCCTGTAAGTAGGAAAGGTATCAGCGAAATAAAGATCGAAGTGAGGTAAAGCGGGTAGACTCTAAGCAATCTACGTTGGTAAAAGCCTTTTGTTTTTTTAGAAAGTGAATGTGCAATTGAAAAACCAGATATTAATAAAAATCCAAGAACAGCAGGATGCCCTCCAAAATTGTCAAATCGAATTAAGAAGTCTCGATGTTCTGTAAAGTGACTGACGTGACAAAACATAACAACCCACGCCAAGAAAAAACGGAGACCTGCTAGAACATCCCATTGCATATATTAAAAAATAGTTTTTATTACTTTCTGTTTATATTTTAGAACGGTCATGACTTTTAGTCAAGGGAAACTTTTAAATAAAATTATCTAGAAAGTCAAAAATAATGAGTATGTTTTCATTCCTTTATTACTTCCTTTCCTATCTAAATCTTTATTTCACCTTAGCCTTAGCTATAGTTATCGCTCTAGCAGAAGAATAATGCTCATTTAAAGTCTTCTTTTACAGATGTGTTGCAGTTAAAAGCCAAACAGTCTATTGAACGATGACAAGCTTCATGAAAAGAGATAACTGGTTCATATCCTAAGAGCTTCTTTGCTTTTTCTAAAGGGAGTCTGTATTGAGATTGTTGAAGCAAGGTCATTTCTTGCGTTACCCTCAGTTGAGGCTTTGATGGTGATGTCTCAGAAGGTGGAACTGAAGGGTTTTCCCAGAGAGGAATGACCTTCTTAACTTTCTGCTTGAACTCACTAGACAAGAGGGTTAGAGTTTTTTGTAGTATCTCCGAATTCCATACCAAACCCAAAATATCTTCCCTCCAAGTGCGAGTGAAGGTGGGAACAGCAACATGGTGAATTTGAGTAGGAGCAATGCCGAGGGCTTCAGCAAACTGACGATAAAAATCCCACCAAGTAACAAGTTCTCGATCCCCAACGAAGAAAGCCTGTCCATCGGCATCATCAGCAGTCATTGCTAAGGATATGGCGTGCACAAGGTTATCAACGTAAACTGTGTTACAAATGCCCTTACCTTCATTTATCAAATATGCAGTTCCTTTTAATAGTTGTTCGGTTAGCTCAATAACCCAGCGGGATCGTGGACCGAAGACAATACCCGGTCTAAATATCACTACCTCTACCGAACCCTTTGCTCGGAGTTGTAGCAATTTCTGCTCAGCATAAATTTTGGCAGTATTATAAGGGAAAGCTTGACAATTGTTTAGAACACTATCCTCAGTAGTACCAGGAGCAGGAGCCTGACCGTGTACGCACATTGAACTAAGATAAATTAGACGGCGAACTCCAGCTTTCTGAGCTGCCTTATAGGTAGGAATGACAGTTCCACGGATTAATCCAGGGCTGCCAAGAACTGCGTGAATGACAATGTCACAACCTTTGAATGCTATCTGTAGTGCATGTTGATCTAAAGCATTAGCAATGCGACAATCTAATTCGGAATGAGTTAGACTGTTGAGGCTAGTAGTACTACGAACAATCGGATAAACCTCTATATCTCCTTCAAGTTGAAGCATCTCAACAGCTCGATTACCAATAAATCCGCTTGCTCCAAGAATACCAATTCTTATCATCTTTTCTTTTTGAAAGTATTTTGTATGAATAATAAAATGGTTGATCTTGTACCAATGGATCAATGAAAACTTCTCTATAAAAGGGATTTAAAAATCCTCAAGATTAAACTAATGATATTCTCAAAAGAAGAATATGGTAGATTAAACTTGATTGTTAGAAAAAGCAAGTCACACTGATCCATTTTCGATGTCCTATGCTGGGATTAATGATGCCAGTCACATTGCCAAATCAGCAAACAACACGACAAATCAATCCTTCTGAGCCAAGGTTATTGGGAAATAAGCTGTTCAACTCACCTTTTCTAGCTCCAACTTCTTGAAGTATCTCCAAACGACTTTCGTCAATGGCTTCATTGACGGCTTTATAGACCCCCTCCCAGGCTCCATAGTCATCAAATACAATAAAAGCGTTTTTATATCTTTTTATACAATTACTGATATCTTGCCGGACAAATTCGTAGGAATGTACCGCATCAATGAGAACAACATCAGCAAGAAAATCTAACGTATCCCAATCAGACTTATACAGATCAAACCTCTTGAACCGTACATTTTGATTGAATACATTAGATAATTTTGCGATCAACAAGCGTTTCCAACTGATGTCAACGCCTAGATATTTGACGAAGTGGTCTGCTAAGATCTTAGCTGTTAATCCTCGATAGCATCCCAACTCCAGAAAATTGTATTTATTTGGCTGAAAAAAGTTTATCAGGTCATCACGAAACTTCTGACTCACAGTGAAGACATCTGAAGATTTGTCAGTGGCAGAAAGAAGCTGCTGTAATACTTGATATAGTTTTGGTAGCATATTTGTTGCTTTTAAAGTTTATAAAACCGTTGGAAAAAATCAGAAAGAGACCGACAGAGATAGCTATAGACCTATTTTTCTTGTGAACTACTTACTACAAATAGAGTAGCAAAAAAAGACAAGAAATAGTTAAGTCTTAATTCATCAGAGTTTTTATGTGAGCTGCCAACCTGAGAGTAAGGGCAATGATAGTCAAGGTAGGATTTGCATAACCTGAAGTTGGAAAAACGGAACTACCTGCGAGGAACAGGTTCGTGACACTGTGAATTTTACAATCGGCATCAACAACTCCCTGTTTAGGATCATTATGCATACGAGTTGTTCCCATGTGGTGGTGCATAGCAGGTTTTTCAAACTTTAGACCATCTTCATTATGAAGCTGCAACTCTCCTATCCCTGATTTGGCAAACTCTTCTGCCCAAATTGCTTGGACACGTTTGACATTCTGAATGTCAATATCGTTTAAGCGCCAGTGAATTTCGGCTTTGTTTTGACCAAGGCAATCGAGATCGTTACTAAGGACGACTCGATTGTTTGGATTAGGTGCTTGCTCAATTTGATAAATGACCTCAAACATAGAAAACCTGCGCTTTTCATGGGGGAGATATGACCAATCTCCTCGATTTAAGCTAGGAAGACGTCTAATAGCTGACCAGAAGGCAGCGGCAGCAACATAATCGCCACCGCGCATGACGTTGCTAAGATGCTT
>JAFAVL010000039.1 GCA_019242465.1 Chroococcidiopsidaceae cyanobacterium CP_BM_RX_35
AATCCAGAATGCAAATGGCAAAGCACACCCACAACCAGTTCAGTATTTGGCACCGATACGCATCCTGATTTAAGCAAACTGCAATGTGAGCAAGGTGCCCTGCATAGCTACCGAGAAGCTCAGGAGCATCTAGAGCAACTCAATTGCCAAAAGCGTAGTGTCAATAACCATGTGCAAATTCAACACATCATCAAGCAAGTGGGTGAACGATTATCGCAAGAGAATCAGACTCCACCTTATCCCGAGGACTTGCCGGAGGCGGCAAGGGAGTTGATCGTGCAAGTCGATGGGGGTCATATTCCCACCAAAGAGAAGAACAAGCGTAGTTTTGAAGCCTTGTCAGGCATTGTGTATCGTCCGGATAATCTAGAAGTGATCGATGAATACCATCGCCAAATCACAGATAAATGCTGCGTGGTTTCAGCACTGGATGATGAGCAAGCCAGCATCAAGACTTATCTGTATCATGCGGCGCTCAAACAAGGTTTGAGTCCAGAGACTCAGGTCACAGCCTTAGCGGATGGAGCTACCAACTGCTGGTCAGCCATATCAGTCCTAAAATCTTACTGTCAAAGGCTAGAGCTAATCTTAGACTGGTTTCACATTGGCCTGAAGTTCCAGACTGTGAAAAATGCGTTGGGAGAGTCGCTTTCTGACTCATTGGAGAGAGCGAAGTGGAGTCTCTGGCAGGGTGAGGCAGATAAAGCCTTACAGAAACTCTCCTTATTGCGAGACAATATTACGGATGAAAAGCAACGGTCAAAGTTAAAAGGATTGCATGATTATCTGAAGAATAATCGTCAATATCTTGTGAATTATAGTGAGCGAGAGGAAGCCAATCAAGTCTTTACAAGTCAGGCGATTGAATCCCATATAGATACAATTATTAATACTAGGCATAAGCGGAAACAGAAAATGCAGTGGTCCCGCGAGGGGGCTCATAATGTCTTACAAATTAGAGCCAAGATGGTCAGCAATGAATGGGAAGAAAGATGGTTAGAGCTTGTCTTACCGGAAGTAGAAAAAGCCGCATAAAAATACGTTCTTCATAACAAATATTTCCGCTTCCATCACGAACTCAGCAACTATCATGCAATGGTGTGAGAAGATGAAGTCATAGTTTACCTAATCCCTTCTCTCAACACCCTCTTAATCACAGTCATTTTGAGTGGTAGGGAGTGTTATTGAACCCGATATGTAAGGCACAATGCAATAGGCGGTACAGGTAATATAAAGTCATCAGCATCATATATTATGAAGTATTGCCGATGCACTAAGCGCAGAGGAATAAAATTAATAATTAAGCATTTACCTTCCATATAAAGATATGCCCATTCAGCCTAACTCGTTCATTATCTTTGCAAACAAATAAAGTGTGATAAATTAACAAAAGAATCAGAGCATAACAGTAAAAAACTCAGAAGGTACAATGGAATTACAACTACAAAATTGGAGTAACTTTTGTCAATATCATGTAGGTGATTGGCATGGAACTTGGAAAAGGTACAATTCCAAAGGAGAAATCACTGAAACCTTTCAATGTATTAGGAGCTTACGTAAAAATATTGATGACAGCGAGGTGAGTCACCGAAATCACTATACATATAGTGATGGCAATAGTCAAACGGTAGATTTTGGTGTCTACAAAAAACCGACAACAATACCCTTGTTTTTAGACAATAATTTTTCCATGGGATCTGCCTCACTACAATCTACTCCTTATTTTGGCTTTGAGACAGGATTCAAGTACAAAGATAGGGGAGTAAGCGCAGTTGTCGTTTATACTGAGAGCGGAGAACTACAGCGTATTACAACTATTTATGAGCATCTAGCAAGTTTTAAAGAAAACACCTCGACACCTCTAATAAACGAGTTTAGTGATAACTGGCAAGGGCAATTAAAAATTATGTTTCCTAACTTGAGAACCTCTGGTACAGAAAAAATTGCTTATAAACCACTAAAGGACTTGGACAAAAATAACCTCATATTCCATTTCTCAGATGGTATTTCTGTGAGTTGCCCTCAGGTAATAGCGGCTGAAAATGTGTCTTTTACAGTAGACTGGCTAGTCAATCCGACCTTGTTGCAACGGGGTAGTCGCCATTTTGAAGCATCTAAATTTAAGTTCTTTAGCTTAGAGACCTTTAATTTAATTAAGGAAACTGAAAGTTTATCATGAATAGACAGCTATGGACTTACCTTGTTTTAGGTCATCAATTGTTGTTTTTGCCTTACTCACTAGCCTCTTCTCCAGTAGTAGCACAAGTTATCCCAGATAAAACCTTGCCTAAAAACTCCAATGTCATATATCAGGAAAACACTAGTATTGTTACGGGAGGTACCAGAGCTGGTAGTAATCTCTTTCACAGCTTTACACAGTTTTCTATTCCCACAGGAAGCTCAGTCTACTTTAATTCTGCTGCTGACATTCAGAACATCATTGGTAGAGTTACAGGATCGTCTATCTCAAATATTAACGGTTTAATTAAAGCTAACGGTACAGCAAACCTCTTTCTAATAAATCCTAAAGGGTTTATTTTTGGTCCAAATGCTCAACTAAGTATTGGGGGTTCGTTTTTAGCAAGTACAGCAAACAGTATAAACTTTGTTGATGGTACTCACTTCAGTGCTACAGCTCCATCACCTCCTTTACTAACAGTAAGTATACCTGTTGGTTTACAAATAGGGAATGATTCAGAAACTATTCAAGTAGAAGGCCGCGGTTCAAATTTTCCTGGACTAAGTACAGCATTAGCACCATCTGCTCTCGTTGTACCTAGTACCATGACTGGTCTTACTGTTAATTCAGGAAAAACATTGGCTCTAATAGGAGGAAATATTACATTAGACGGGAGTAGTTTAACAGCACCATCAGGAAAAATCGAACTGGGTAGCGTTAATTCTGGTATAGTTACTCTTGATACAACATCTTCCAATTGGAAGTTCGGTTATCAAAATGTCACTGAATTTAAGAATATTGCACTACTACATCAGGCACTAGTAAATACAGGAGGTTCTACTAGTAGTTCTACTGGTGGTTCTGTTGAATTAAACGGAGGCAATATAAATCTTGCAGATGGATCACTCATTCTAATCCAAAACTATGGGGACACAGCTTCTGGAGATCTAACAATTAATGCTTCAAATTCATTAAACCTGACTGGAGCATCTTCAGATGGTGGTATTCCTACTACTTTAGATACCGATGCTATAGGTTTGGGAAAAGGAGGCAACATATCAATCTCTACTCAGCAGCTAACAATTCAGGATGGGGCTGGAATAGCTACCAACACGTATAGCACTGCTGAAGGAGGAGATTTGAATATAAATGTATCTAAAACTATTGACGTACTAGGTTACTCAATTCTCAATCCATCCTTTACTAGCAATATTGCTGCTTCTACTTTCGCTTCTGGAAAAGCGGGAAATATTGCCGTCTCAACAGGAAAATTAACTGTTACAAATGGGGGGTTTGTAGCATCTTCGACTTTAAGCTCTGGAGATGGAGGAGATCTTTCTATAAAAGCCAACTCTATAAAAGTGATAGGCACTGAACAACAGTACCTTACTCCAAGTGCTTTAGATTCTTCAGCCTTCAGCACAGGTAGTTCGGGAGCAATCACAATCAATACATCCACCTTATCAATACAAGGTGGAGGAAGAATTGGGTCTTCTACCATAGCTTATGGCAATGCAAAGAGTGTTACAATCGACGCTTCCAATTCTATCGAAGTAACCGGAACAGCTCCAGGTTCTATAAACCCTAGTACCATAAGCTCGTCTGCTAATATTACAGACCCAATCACCCAAGAGATATTTAATGCTCCTTCAGTCCCACAAGGGACTTCCGGAGACATCAATATTAATAGTGGTCAGTTAAAGGTAATGAACGGTGGTCTAGTTAGTGTTAGGAACGATGGGACCCAGGAAGCAGGAACACTTGGAATCAATGCTAACTCAGTTTTTTTAGACAATAAAGGTAGCATCACTGCTTCTTCTGCCTCCGGTGAAGGTGGCAACCTTTTCTTGAGAACACAAAACTTACAGTTAGACCACAACAGTTTAATCAATGCTAATGCAGGTGGCATGGGTAATGGCGGTAATATCACCATTAACACACAGGTATTACCCATACTAGACTCTAGCGCCATCCGTGCTGATGCCCAAGGCGGCATAGGAGGCAGAGTTACCATCAACACACAAGGTCTTTTCCGCTCTCCAGACAGTGCCATCACTGCTACATCTCAAAGTGGTCCTCAATTCAACGGCATTGTCCAAGTCAACATACCCGCCCAACTTAACTTTGCCCGCGCCTCATCCACTCCATCTCCACCCCCTCAAAGCCCACAGGTGAACGCAGTTTGTCCCACTGGTGCTGGCTCACAGAGCAGTCTAGTTAAC